>DASTAW010000051.1 GCA_035712365.1 Terriglobia bacterium | reverse complement strand
CCGCATAATGTTGAAACTGCTCCGTCCACTCGATTATTCTTCTCATCAGGGTGTAAGTCTCCTTCTTTAAGGATTCGGTCTCGCTTGCCGCGATACCAACTTACACCCTCCTCCCTTTTACACACTCAAATTTACGTCACCTTGCAAATTCCGCCGCGTGTCGCGTCTTCCTGCCTCAGCCATACTTGGGCCATCCAGGGTCGGCCAGTCTCAAACACAACCATCGAATGCCCGCTGGGAACGCTACAATAAGCAGAGGACGAGGGACTGGAAGCGTTGAAGTCATGGCGAGGAACGATGGACCGCTGCTGCGACAACAAAGCGGTGGAGTTGACCCGGCGGATGGATCGGCAGGGGCACGTGCTCTATGCCGTCTTTGCTGCCAACTCGGCGATGTTTCTGGTGGAATTTGTTAGCGGCTGGCTCGCCCGCTCGACCGCCCTGCTTGGCGATTCACTCGATATGCTGGGCGATGCCTGCGTATATGGGCTGACGCTGTACACGTTGCGCCGCAGCCTGCGTTCCCAGGCGGGTGCGAGCCTTCTTAAAGGCGTCGTGATGCTGGTATTCGGGTTTACCGTGATGGCTGAAGCCGTGCACAAAACTCTCTGGGGAGCGCCGGTACCTTCAGTTGCGTTGATGGGCGGGATTGGTCTGCTCGCTCTGGCAGCCAACGCACTCTGCTTTTTGCTGCTGTACTCGCACCGGGACGATAACCTCAACATGCGTTCCACCTGGATCTGTTCGCGAAACGATGTGATTGCAAACGTCAGCGTGATCGGGGCAGCGGCTGCGGTCGCGTGGACGGAGTCCTACTGGCCGGACCTTCTGGTTGGCGTTGCGATCGCGGCCCTATTTATCGGGTCCGCCAGGAGGATCCTGATAGAATCTGTTCGTGCAATCGTTTGAACCGGAGACGGGATAGCCCTCCGCTGCGCGAGATTGCATAAGCTCCAGGCTGAGTGTTCGCGCCTTCGGTGACGATTCCTCCCGCTCCGCCCCTCGCCTGCCCTGCATAGCCCCTATGGGAAATTTCACCTGCGGGGCAGTAAAACTTACCTCGAAGAACATCCACCAAATCCAGAAATCATGCGCCTTTTCAATGAGTTAAACGGACAGATAAGGTTGGCGCGTCTCTTGCACTCTGATCAGCCAGACGGGTCCTTTGACCCAAAGGAGGAGGACTGTGAAGCTTTCAATAAAGCTGGTCAAGGTATTGGTTCCCTGTCTCGTGGTCCTTGCCCCGATGCTTATGGGCGGGCGACTTCAGGCAAAGAACGAGATTTTAGGACAAATCGAACTGGAAGCGGCCAACAAGCCGGCCAAAAGCTCCGGCGTGTGGATTGACGGCCAATACGTCGGCTACATGAAGGAGCTGAAGGGATCCAAGAAAATCCTGCTGCTGCCGGGGAAACATCAGGTCGAGGTCCGCCAGGATGGTTACCAGAACTTTACCCAGGAAGTGAACCTGGAGCCGGGCCAAAAACAGATCGTGGCGGTTGCCATGCAGAAAGATCTCTCTGCCCAGTACGGGACCCAGACGGCGGTGGTGAAAATCTCCGGACATCCGAAACGCGCGGCTGTGTTTGTGGACAAGCAGTTTGTAGGACACGTCGACCAGTTCGACGGGCCCGGCCAGGGAATGCTGCTGACGCCGGGAAAACACGAAATCAAAGTCTCACTTGCGGGCTACCAGACGTTTGAAACGCAAGTGACCCTGCAGCCCCGCCAGAAGCTGAAGCTCAAAACCAACCTCATGCAGCAGGGACAATCCGTCGGACAACCCACGGCCAGCCGCTGATCTCTCTGCCGCTGTAAATTCCGGCCGGCAACTCTGTGTGCGCACGCTGAAATTGCGACTCCTCCTGCATCCATCCGCGATAAACTGGAAGTAGCGGGAGACGCGATGAAGGCGTGCGTGCTGAACTCGACGGGAAAAATCGAAAGCCGTCCGCTCGTGCTCGCCGACGTGGCGATGCCCGAGCCGGCGGAGGACGAACTGCTGGTGCAGGTTTCTGCGTGCGGGGTTTGCCGGACCGACCTGCACGTGGTTGAAGGCGAACTGCCGCAGCGGAAGATGCCGGTGATTCCCGGGCACCAGGTCGTGGGCGTGGTTCGGCGGGCTGGCAGCCGCGCGGGGCGTTTCAAACCTGGCGAGCGCGTCGGCATTGCCTGGCTGCACCGGACTGACGGCACTTGTGAGTACTGCCGCGCCGGCAAGGAAAATCTGTGCAACCACGCTGAGTTCACCGGCTACACGGTTGATGGCGGCTACGCCGAATACGCGCTTGCAGCCGAGCAGTTCACCTATTCCATTCCCGAAAACTTTCCCGATGAGCAGGCAGCGCCGCTGCTGTGCGCGGGCATCATCGGCTTCCGGTCACTGCGGCTTTCCGGCATCGAGCGCGGCGGCAATTTGGGATTTTACGGGTTTGGCTCGGCGGCGCACGTGGCCATCCAGGTGGCGCGCCACTGGGGCGTCAAGGTGTATGCCTCGACGCGCGACGAGCGGCACCAGAAACTGGCCATGGAGCTGGGCGCCGAGTGGGCGGGCGGCGCACTGGCTGAACCGCCGGTGAAGCTGGATGCGGCGATTATTTTCGCTCCGGCGGGAGAGATTATTCCTGCGGCCCTGAAAGCTCTGAAAAAGGGCGGAACGCTGGCGCTGGCGGGAATCCACATGAGCCCTACTCCGCCCATTGACTACGACCTGCTTTACCAGGAACGCGTGGTGCGCAGCGTGGCCAACAACACGCGGCAGGACGGCGAAGATTTTTTGCGCATCGCCGCCGAAATACCCATCAGAACTCAGGTGGAGGTTTTTCCGCTGAGAGACGCGAACCGCGCCCTCGACCATCTGAAAAATGACGCGGTCCGCGGCTCAGCGGTACTGCGGGTAGACCCGGCGCAGGGGTAAGAAGTGAAGTGGCGTAATCTGGTGGAGCATCGTGCGGGAAAAGCGAGGCGATTTCAGGCGCCTCCGCTATTCCAGTTCCTCGATGGCGACGAGGAACCAGCGGAACAGACCTTCTCGGTATGGCGTCACCTGGTAAGTTAATCGGCAGAGAACGTCTTGGTTCCGTTCGCGGCGATAAACCCTGGTTTCAACGATGTCGGTTTTCGGGTTCATGAAAACCTCTAATTGCCGGGTTTCGGGGAGCAGGCTGCTGGTCAGGCATAGGACTTCAGGACCGATCCCAAAGTGCCTGCCCCCCGAATTCAGGGTCCGGCATGATTAATAGCAATCGGCACGCCAAAGTCCCGCCCTTTGACACATCTCGCAGAATTGAAAACGGATAATCTAATTATTACGATTTACTTAATAGTAATATGGCCCACAAACCGTCCCCAAATGCTGACACTTGCTCCCCGGCAGATGCACAATTCGGAGTCAGTTGGCTGGCGCTGGACGGCTGGAGCAATGGCTGAGACACGGCGGTAAGGGATGGAACTATTCCGATTGGCGAAAAATCCTGGCGGCGGTGAGAAGCTTGGGCGCGTGCCTGGCAGCGTGCGGCAGCGGCGAAAACATTGCAGCCTGTCCGCTGATCGCCCCACGCTATTCGAGTTCCTTGATGGCGACCAGGAACCATCGCATCAAACCGTCCCGAAAGGGCGTCACTTCGTAGGTCAAACGGCAAAGGACGTCTTGGTCCCTTTCGCGGCGGTAAATCTTTGTTTCAAAAATTTCGGTTCGCGGGAACATAAAAAACTCCTTACGCTACGCGAAGTTTGGATTGTGCCCTGGGCCGTGTGATGCCCAACGGGCAGAAGGCAACGCCCCGCACCTCGAATTCCGCAGACGTAATCACCTACAGCAAACGGCGTGCCAAGGCACACAGGATTCGCACACCTGCCGGTAAATCGCTGAGGTAAGCCTGGCACAGGTTATGGTCCTCCGCAGGCGCACCTGGAGCGCCGACGCAGCATCGAAGTGAGAGTTGTTACTCGCGGGACAGGTAATTTTGAACGGCCGGTTAATTCCATTTTCAATCTGCCTCCGCGCGTTCAAGCACCAGGCAGATTGGCGAGGTTAGCGCTCGACCTTAAATCCGATCTTGACTTTCACCTGAAACTCCTCGATCTTGCCGTCTTTGATCCTGGCGCTCTGGCCGACCACTTCAAGCCAGTCCATGTGGCGGACGGTCCTGGCAGCTTCGGCGACGGCGGCTTTGGTAGCTTCGGCATAACTGACGGGTGAAGTTCCAACCAGTTCGGTGATTTTGTATACGCCTGACATGGTGCAACATCTCCTTTCCGCGATGCAGCGTAACAGTTTCGGAAATTCGAATTCAGGATTTGGCCCCCGTAAGAAGGAAGTATACAGGATTGCCTCCGCGCGGGTGTATAGCATGCCGGCCCCGCCCCGGCGGGCCCGGCGCTACACAAGACGAAGCTGCATTCGCGGGCCCAGCGGGTGGCGGCGGCTGCGCATCTCAGTCTATGATGGTTCGATTGTAGAATGGAATTTTTTCATGAGCGGTCGAAAGCCCATTCTGGTGACGGCGGGGATTATCGTGCGCGGCGAGGAAATCCTGATTTGCCAGCGGCGCCGCACCGGTCCTTACGGCCTGCAATGGGAATTCCCGGGCGGCAAGGTGGAGGACAGCGAAGGATTGGAAGCCTCCCTCGAGCGCGAATTGCGCGAGGAGCTGGGGATTGAGGCCACAATCGGAGAGGAAGTGTACCGCCTGCGCCATCGCTATTCTGACCGCTACGTCGAGGTCGTTTTCTTCCGCGTTGACGCCTTCCAGCAAGACGTAGCCAACCGGGTATTCGAATCCATCGAATGGGTCCCGCGCCGGAAACTGACCGGATACGATTTTCTTGAGGCTGACCGCGAGCTGGTTGAACAGATTGCGGCAGGAGCCGTCGTTTGAGCGCCGCGCATCGTACCCCATCCAGAATCCTGGCTTGCGCCGCCGTTCTGTCCATGTCGTGCCTTCTCGCCGGTAGATCGGAGCTACGCGCCGGGCCACGGGGCGGCCAGGTTGAGATGGTGCCGTCGTCCCCGGAAAATTACGTGTGGGTCAACGTCGGCAACGTGGAAGGGCATCTTACGCTGAACGCCTCCCCTGCGGGGGCGTTTTCGCCTGACGGTTCGGCGCTTGCCCTGGTCAACCAGGATAAGATCGTGGTGGAAAATCTGGCCGGAGGAAACATCAGCATCGGGAAGGTCCTGCATCCCGCGATGAAGGACCTCCGCGACCTGGAAATTCAGTCGGCAAATTTCCTGGACGCAAACACGCTGTTTCTGCTTGGCACCGGCATTGTCCACGCGAAGAAAGGGGAAGACTATCCCACGCCCCTGATGGGATTCCGATGGAACGTTCAGCAGGACGCGCTGGACGGGAAGGCTTTCACTTTCGGGTCCAGCGGAGGCTTCGGGCGTCCCCGCTATTTTCCCTCCATTAAATATCTCGGGATGTACAAAGACAGTTCGTTTATTCTCTGGAGTCCGGCCAGCAGCAAGGCGGTGGAGGTGAAGGTCCCGGAACTGACGCGAGAGCCGCACCTCTACACCTTTTCTCCTGACGGCCACTGGCTGCTGCTGGCGCAGATTGCCGGCGGCGGCTCGCCAAATCCAATTATAGTGCGGCTGAGCGAGCAGAAGTTTGTGGATGTGCTGGCTGGATTCCAGGACACCGTGCTGAGCATGCGCTTTTCAGCGGACAGCACGCGGCTCGTGACCGCGAGCGAAGACGGTGAAGTCAGGATCTGGTCTGTCCCGGATTGGAAACTGCTGCGAACGCTCTCCGGCCACAAGGGTCCCGTGCGCTGGACGGAATTTTCGCCGGACGCTCGCTGGGTGGTGTCTGGCGGGGAAGACCAGACCGTGCGGGTCTGGTCCGCCGATGACGGCAGGGCCGTGCAGACGCTCAGCGAAAGCCGGGCTCCGATCAGTACGGTGTGCTTTTCTCCCGACGGAAACTACATTGCGGCCACCACCGATCGGAATGTTCTAATCTGGAAGCGAACGCCCACAGGGCCCTGACGCGCGGCCGAGATGTGATAAAATTTTTCCAAGGTTGCAGAACGGAGTGGGGGTAACAAAAGCGTTTATGCCCAAAGTAGGAATGGTCAGCCTGGGCTGTCCTAAAAATCTGGTTGACAGCGAAGTGATGCTGGGACTGCTGGCGCGGCAGGGGTATGAATTGACGCCGCGCGCCGAAGACGCCGACATCCTGGTGGTCAACACGTGCAGCTTTATCGAACCCGCCAAGCAGGAATCCATCAACACGATTCTTGACATGGTCGAGCACAAGAAATCGGGCACCGCAAAGAAACTGGTGGTGGCCGGCTGCCTGGTGGAACGCTACCGGCAGCAGATTTTGACAGAAATCCCCGAAGTCGATTTTGTGATCGGCACCAATGAGCTGGAGCGCGTGCTCGAGGCCTGCCAACTGGATGGGCAGGGTCGCCAATCGAACCATGTGGCCGAACCCTACCTTTACCACGAGTTCACTCCGAGGATTCTCTCCACGCCGTCGTACTCCGCCTACCTCAAGATCGCCGAGGGCTGCGACCATCCGTGCTCATTCTGTGTGATTCCACAGATGCGGGGCCGGTTCCGATCGCGGCGGTTTGAATCCGTGGTGCGCGAGGCCGAGCAGTTGGCCGAGCAGGGCGTGCGGGAAGTCACTCTTGTAGGTCAGGACACCACCAGCTACGGCGAGGACCTGGAAATCCGTGACGGACTGCCAAAGCTGCTGCGGGAACTCGGCAGAATTCCGGAACTGGTTTGGGTGCGGTTCCTCTATTGCTATCCCAACCGCGTGACCGAGGCGCTGATCGAGGCGGTGGCGGAAACCCCCAAAGTGACGAAGTATTTTGACATTCCGCTGCAACATGCCAGCCGCAAAGTGCTGAAGGAGATGCGGCGCGGATCAAGCGGAAAACATTTCCTCAAGATGCTGGAGAAGATCCGGTCGGCGGTCCCCCAGGCGGCCCTGCGCACTTCGCTGATTGTCGGTTTCCCCGGAGAGACCGAGGAAGATTTCCAGGACGTGCTGGGCTTTGTCACCGAGGCCGAGTTTGACCATCTCGGCGTTTTCCTTTACTCGAATGAGGAGACTTGCGGTTCTTACCGTCATCCGCAGCAGGTCCCGGCAGCGGTGGCGCGGCGCCGGCGGAACAAACTGATGGCGGTCCAGCGAAGAATTTCACGCCGCAAACTTCGCGAAAACGTTGGCAAGGTATTGCCCGTTCTGGTGGAAGGGACCGCAGAGGAAACCGATTGGCTGTTTCGCGGCCGGCTGGAAACCCAGGCGCCCGGCATTGACGGGCAGGTTTACATCAATGATTACGCCGGGCCTGAACCCATGGCCGGGCAGTTCCGCTGGGCGACGGTTACCCAAAGCGGAGATTACGACCTGGTGGCGCGGCTTGAACAAACCATCTTCTCATCATCCGAAGGCGCGGCAGCAGGCACTTCCACGCGCCGTGACCTGGTCCAGATCGGGCCGCCTGCCGGCCATGTTGCAACGAGGGGACGTGCGCTGCCCCATCTGTAAAAAGGAAGTCCCATACGCAGGAAACCCTTTCCGGCCTTTCTGCAGCGAGCGCTGCAAACTCATTGACCTGGACAACTGGCTGGAGGGACGGTACCGGGTCCCAGACACCGCGAGCGGAAAGCAGGACCGTCCTGAGCCCGTCGCAGAGGACAACAGTGACGAAGGCAACGACGGTTGAAAAGCGGAGCAGGCCGGCGGTCTGGATCGCGACGGTTGCAGGCGCCGGCTATTTTCCCGTCCTGCCGGGCACCGTGGGATCAGCGGTGGGCGTCGGCATCATAGCGGCATTGGATGCGGCCCCCTTCGGGACCAAATGGCGTGACGCGGCGCTGATCGGGGCAGCGACGCTCATTTTTTTTGTTGGCGTGTGGGCGGCTGGCGAGAGCGAGAAATTTTTTGGCTGCACAGACCCGTCGCACGTGGTGATTGATGAAGTGGTGGGGCAGATGGTGACGTTTCTGCTGGTCCCACATGCCTCGTGGAAGTGGCTGCTCGCGGGGCTTTGCCTGTTCAGGATTTTCGATATTACAAAGCCGTTTCCGGCCGGCCGGGCAGAGCGTTTGCCGGGCGGTTGGGGTATCATGTTAGATGACCTTCTGGCGGGCGCCTATGCGCTGGTGGCGCTGGCGCTCCTGGGTTACATAATTCGATGACTTTGTGGAAAAAGGGGACTAAATCCGGCCGCGCGACGGGCAAGGCCCACAAACCTGCAAGCAAACCTCTGGTTGAACGTGTAACGCCTCAGGCAGCGATTCCCGGGGGTGAAATATCCATCCACGGCAGGGATTTCATATCGAATGGCAACAACCGTCCCACCGTCCGGTTCGGCGATCAATCCGGCAGTCTGTTGCTGAGTTCTTCCAGCCGACTGGTTGTGCGCGTACCCGAGGGCGTGGTGAGCGGTGAACTTACCATTGACACCGGCAGCGCCACGACTTCTCCGACGACGGTTGCCGTCGGCATACTTCTCACCGACTCGCTGCACCCTGTCGCCAATCCCGCCATCGATGGAGAAGGAAACATCTTTTCCACATTCAGCGGCAGCCGGGGGCAGAAAGTCCCGGTTTCCGTCTACAAGATCACCAGCCAGCATGTCGTGAAGCCTTTTGTGAATGACCTGTTGAACCCGACAGGGCTGGCCTTTGGACGGGACGGCATGCTCTACATCTCGAGCCGCATGGAAGGCACCATCTATCAGGTGAGTCCGGAAGCCGAGGTCAATACTTATGCGGAGGGCATGGGCGTGGCAACGGGACTGGTCTTTGACCAGCTCGGCAATCTCTATGCGGGTGACCGTACCGGCACCATTTTCAAGATCAGCCCTGACCGCCAGATCTTCGTGTTCGCAACTCTCGAGCCGAGCGTTTCCGCCTATCATCTGGCCATGGGGCCGGAAGGCGACCTCTACGTCACCGGTCCAACGACCTCAAGTTTCGACAGCGTATACTCCATTTCACCCCACGGTGCAGTCAAACGCTTTTATCGCGGGCTGGGCCGCCCGCAGGGAATGGCGTTTGACGCCGCGGGCAATCTCTACGTGGCAGCTTCCCTTTCCGGGCAGAGAGGAGTTGCGCGGATCACGCCAGAGGGAAAAGCCGAGCTGTGCGTCTCCGGATACAACATCGTGGGGCTGGCGTTTTCGCCGCGCCGCAGCATGGTTGTGGCGACCCACAGCTCTCTGGTGGAGTTGTTCATGGGAATTGAAGGCCTGCCTTTGCTGAAGTCAAGTGGGAAGTGACAAGGACAACCCGGCGTGGCCCCCCGTCGGGCACTGGCGCGGACGGACCTTCGAATACTTCCGGCTGCTCATCGCTAATCCAGAATGGACGCAGAAATCATCGCCGTCGGCTCGGAACTTCTCACGCCTCACCGCCATGACACAAACTCACTCTATCTCACCGGCAAGCTGAATTCGCTGGGCATCGAAGTCCGGTTCAAAACCGTCGTGGGGGACGACGCCGGACGGCTAGGCTCTGTCTTCCGCACGGCGCTCGACCGCAGTGAGTTGATCATCCTCATGGGCGGCATCGGTCCCACCGAGGACGACGTCAACCGCGAGGTGGTTGCAAACGTACTCGGTCTCACGCTTCGCGAAGTCCCTGAAATCATCGAGCGCATCGCCGCGCGCTATGCGCGCACGGGCCGCCGGATGCCGGCCAATAACGCGCGCCAGGCCCTCGTGCCGGAAGGCGCCGAATGGCTTCCCAACAAAAACGGCACGGCGCCGGGAATCTGGATTGAGCATGGCAGCAAAATCATCGTGATGCTACCGGGACCGCCGCCCGAGATGGAGGCGATGTTCGACGAGCAGTGCGTGCCACGCCTCAGGAACCGCGTGCCCGGCATTCCGATTCGCACCCGCGTCATCAAAGTGGCCGGGCTGCCGGAATCCGAAGTGGACGAGCGCATCGCGCCGCTCTACAAGCCCTACAGCAATGTTTCCACCACCATCCTCTCCACCGGCGGCGCCATCGAAGTGCATCTCAGCGCCCACGCGGCCACGCCGCAGGAAGCGGACGCCCTGCTGGACGAACTGACGGACAAGATCGAGCCTGTACTGGGCGATCATGTTTTCTCCACCCGCGGCGAGACCCTGGAAGAGGTGGTGGGAATGTATCTGGTGATGAGGCAGAAAACGCTGGCCACCGCTGAAAGCTGCACGGGCGGCCTGCTGGGCGAACGGATCACGCGTGTGCCCGGAAGCTCCGAATATTACCTGGGTGGGACCGTCTGCTACAGCAACGAACTGAAGACCAAATTTGCAGGTGTATCACCGAAGCTGCTGGAAGCCTGTGGGGCCGTGTCAAGACCTGTGGCGCAGGCGCTGGCGGAAGGCATCCGGCGGAAGGCCAATGCTTCCATCGGCATCGGGATCACCGGAATTGCCGGTCCCGGAGGCGGGACCGAAACGAAGCCCGCCGGCATGGTCTTTATCGCCGTCGCCGACGATCGCGGGACAGAGGTGCGGGAATTCCATTTTCCGGGCGACCGCGAACGCGTCCGGCTGCTCTCCTCGCAGTTTGCTCTGGAGATGCTTCGGCGGCGAATCAGAAAATAACAGGCCGCTGAAAAGCGCTGGCCTGTCATGCTGAGCCCGTTCGCACTCCATTTGCGAACGGCCCTGAACGAAGTGAAGGGGCTCAGGGTAAACTCCGCGAAGCATCCCCCTCCTTGCTCGGAATCGATTGTTAAAAACCGGCACCGCTGTTCTTCCGCGGTCCGCCTATCAGTATGCGAGCATTCATCGCCATCGAGTTGCCGGCATCCATCCGCGAGGCCCTTGCCCGCCAGCAGGCACGCTTTCGCGCGGCGAGCGGCGATGCCCGTTGGACGCGGCCTGAAGGGACCCACCTGACACTGAAATTCCTGGGCGACATTTCTGCCCGGCAGGAAGCAGAGGTGAAGAATGCCTTGGGCCGGATGGAACGGTTTGACGCATTTACCGTTCGGGTCCACGGCTTCGGCTTCTTCCCGAACGCCAAAAGACCGCGCGTATTCTGGGCCGGTCTTGAGGCCCCGCCCGGTCTTGCCCGGCTGGCAGCCCAGGTTGAGAGCGCGATGGCGCCGCTGGGCTTCCCGCCGGAAGACCGTCCCTTTAGACCTCACCTGACCCTCGCGCGCTTCAAAACTCCCCGCCCGCAACCCAAGTTTGAGTCGCTTTTGTCCGCAGAGGAAACATCGCCTGTGGGCAGCTTTGAAGTGTCAGAATTCTTCCTCTGGGAAAGCCGGCTGCTCCTGGGAGGCGCCGAGTACCAGAAGGTCGCGCGCTTCCCGCACGACGGACCTGTTGCCTGATGAAAGGCGGCGCATCGCTCAAGTTCTCGGCGTTGATGGCCGAGAATTACAGGGATAGAGTGAGCGCAGCGCAGATGAAACAGGTGTTGCCCAGGCAATTGAGAATTCAGTATATCCTCCTGTTGATTCTGGTCAGCATCAGCGTCCTTCCTCTGTGGTTTTTCGGCTGGCGAATGGTCAGCATGAACAAGGGCCGGCTGGAAACGCAGGAAAAAATCCTTCAGACGACGCTCTCCAAGTCGCTTGCCCAGCAGATCCAGCTTTACGTCGAAAACGTCCGGCAGCAGGTAAAGGAACTTTTCGACGCGGTCGCTCCGCTGGCCGTCGAGGTGCGGAATTCCAAGTATGAAGATGACCCACAGATGGAACGCGCGCTCGAAGACTCGCTGGCGGACCAGCCGGGCGTGATCTACGTCACCGTCCTGAACGCCGAGGCGCGCGGACGCGGCGCCCAGGCCACTCAAGCCAGCGGATTTAACGCCGGCTCCGATACCTTCGTCCGCAAAGCCCTGGAAGCAGCTTTCCTGGCGGCGCGTCAGGGGCAGCGGTATGAGAGCAATCCCCTGACTGCGGTGGGGCCTCGTGGCAGCGAACTGGTGATGGTGATGGCCGAACCCATCGAGCGCCGGAACACCTTTCTTGGCATGGTCGCTGCCGTGGTAACTCTGCGGCCGCTGGGGGATGAGCTGGCAGAGTCGAGAAGGCTGGGCCTCGAGGCCTGCATCGTAGACAATTCGGGCCGGACGGTGGCTTCCAACAATCCCGACCAGAACGTCGCGGGGCTTGACATGGTGAGCAATCCCATCGTGCAGAAATTCCTGGCATGGCGCGGCCGCGCCCATCTCACTGAAACGTCAGAATACAACCTGGTTCGCAACGGCAGAGTTGTTCCCATGCTCGGGACCTATTCGCCCACGCTCAGCGGGCGGTGGGGCGTGATCCTCCAGAAGAAGAAGAGCGACGCATTTATGAGCGTCATCGAAATGCGCGATGCCACCATTCGCCTGGGGTTGCTGGTCATCATCATCAGCCTGATGGTCGCCGTTTTTGCTTCCAAGTCGATCACGCGGCCCATCGCCCACCTGGCCCGCACGGCCCGCGCCATTGCGGCACGAGACTTCAGCGTCCGCGCTGATGTTCGCAACCGCACGGAAATTGGCGAACTGGCCCAGGGCTTCAACATCATGGCCGAAGATCTCCAGCAGTACATCAGCGACCTGAAGCGGGCATCGGAGGAGAACCGGCAACTGTTTATCGACTCGATCGAAATGATGGCCGCCGCGGTTGACGCCAAGGACCCTTACACCAAGGGCCACTCGAGCCGCGTATCGCAGTACTCCATGATCCTGGCAAAAGAAATCGGGTTGGACGACCTGGAGGTGGAGCTGGTCCGCGATTCCGCCACGCTGCACGACGTGGGGAAAATCGGCGTTGATGACCAGGTGCTGCGAAAGCCCGGAGTGCTGACCGACGAAGAATTCGAGCTCATGAAACGCCACACCATCATGGGATTTGAAATTGTCCGGCAGGTGCAGCAATTGGCCGGTACGCTTCCGGCTATCCGCTGGCACCACGAATCGCTCGATGGTTCCGGCTATCCGGACGGCATTAACGGCGATGAGATTCCGCTGCTGGTCCGGATCGTCGCCGTCGCGGACACCTTTGACGCCGTCACAACCGACCGGCCCTACCAGACAGGCTGCGACTTCCCTTCCGCGCTGGAGATCCTGAAGAAGCACGCCGGGACCCGCTACGACCCCATCGTTGTGGATGCGCTGCACTCGGCCTACGCCAAGGGCTACCTGCGGAAGTTTGAAATGAGGCGCCGCTCCCAGGTTCCCGGTGTTGAGGTCAGATCCTGACCTCGCCCACTTTGCGCTACAATAAAAAGCGCATGGTGCAAACTCTATTCGGTCCCCAGGAACAGAAAAGCAACCTCTTCAAGCGGCTTAAGCAGGCGGTATCCTCAACCAAGAACCAACTGGTCGAGCGGCTTGATCAGGTGACGGAAGGGCGCGAAGCGATTGATCCGGCCCTTCTGGACGACCTCGAGGCCACCTTGATCATGGCGGACCTGGGCGTGGACACTTCCAGCGACATTCTGACCGGCCTGCGGGAACAGACCCGCCGCGGAACTCTGAAAGATGCGCGCGAAATCCGAGGCGCCGTGGAACAGGAAATTCTCAGGATTCTCGAGAGTCCTCGGGACGGCGCCGACAGCCGTCGAGTCCCCGCGAAGCCTGCCGGGGGCCAGCCGGAAGTGATCCTGGTGGTAGGCGTGAATGGCGTCGGAAAGACCACCAGCATCGCCAAACTGGCCCGCTGTTACAAGGACCGGGGCCGCAAGCCCATGCTGGTGGCCGCAGACACGTTTCGCGCGGCTGCCATCGAACAACTTGACATCTGGGCTACGCGGCTGGAAATGGAAATCGTCAAGCAGAAAGCGGGCGCAGATCCCTCCGCCGTGCTCTTCGATGGTCTGAAGGCCGCGCGATCAGGCGGGTTCGATCCGGTCATTGTGGACACCGCCGGACGCCTGCACACCAAGCACAATCTGATGGCGGAGCTCAACAAGATGTGCCGCATTGCCTCGCGGGAAGTGCCCGGCGCGCCCCACCAGGTGCTGCTGGTGATGGATGCCACCACGGGACAGAATGGGCTGGCCCAGGCGCGCCAGTTTACCGAGCATGCCGGGGCAACGGGCATCATCCTCACAAAGCTCGATGGGACCGCCAAAGGCGGAGTGGTCGTCGCCATTGCCCGCGAGCTTGGCCTGCCCATCCAGTTTGTCGGCATCGGGGAGAGAATCGACGACCTGGTTCCCTTCAATCCACGCGAGTTCGTTGCTTCTTTGTTCGGCGATTAGCGTCGTTTTACAGAAGGGTGTAACACCGCAACACCTGGTCACCCTGAGCGAAGCGAAGGGTCCCTGCATTTCTCCTAGCTAAATACGGGGATGCTTCTCCCACTTCGCGGGTTTACCCTCAGGGAACTGCCGTGGTTCTTCGCTCCACTTAGGATGACAGGCGAAGGGACCGGCATGCGGCGGGCGCGTTTCAAGTATCGTAGACCGCCCAAAAGTGCAACCAAACGCCTGCCAGATGAATCAAATTGCTGAGTGAACCTTGCAAAGAAGCCGCGCTGAGAGCATATTATGAGGAGTGAGGGAATAGGCAGGCTTCTCGGGCAGGTTACCCGCGGCTCCGGCTTCGGCCGGAGGAGGAAGTTTTATGAGGAAAGCAAAGAAAACACTGGTCGCAAGTCTGGTTATGGCCGCCGCGTTGCCGTGCCTGGCCCTTGCGGCGCAGGATAGTCCTCCCGTTCTCCGCCGCGCTGACGGCCCGGTTGCGCCGAACACCACAGCACCCACCGCGCCCGCCAACAATTCAGCACAGCCGAACAACAAGCCCGCCACGACTCTCTTGCCGGCTGGCAGTTCACTGCATGTCAGGCTGCAAACCACACTGACGTCGAAAACGAATAAAACGGGCGACAAATTTTCCGGGTATGTCGAGCAGCCTGTGGTCGTCAACGGCAAGGAAATCGTCCCGGTTGGCAGCCTGGTGGACGGCCATGTCGTGATGGTCAAGGGATCAAAACGCGTCAAGGGCGTAGGCCAGATGCGCATCGTGCTGGACGATATCACCACTGAGCGCGGCGACGAGTTTCTCTTGAATGGATCACTCGAAGAAGCGCAAGGCAGCCCCTGCGCCAGAACAGCGGCCGACTCTGAAGGGACCCTCAAGGGTTGTGGAAAGAGCGCCAAGGACGCGATGAAAGGCGCCGCCATTGCCGGTGCGATGGGCGCCGGCGCAGGCGCTAGCGTCGGGATGGGACACGAAATCGAGTGCAATTATTACGGCAATTGTGGCGGACCCAGCTTTGGGGCCGACGTCGGGTACGGCGCTGCAATTGGCGCCGGCGCAGCCCTCATCTATAACGTCTTCAAGCACGAAAAGCCGCTGGTCCTGATCCAGGGCACGCACCTGACTTTTGTTGTCGATCGGAGCGTTACCGCAAAGCCGATGCCAGCCTCGGCCAGCATTCCGTCAGCCGGGAACTGAAGGTCCCGCCCGGCTGCTGCTCACCAGCACCGAATTCCGATCTATTTCCCCGATGTCTCAGGCAGGAGAGAGACCTCGTCGAAACGGATGAATTCCTGAATGACGTCCTCATGGGATTCGCCGAGCTCGCTGATGGGGCCAAAGTAAGCCACGCGGCCATCCACCAGGAAGACAACCCGGTCTGCCAGCTTGCGGGCCAGTTTCATGTCATGAGTGACCACGACAGAAGTCAGTCCGGTCTGCTTTTTGAGCTTCAAGATCAGGTCGCCGATGGTCTTGGCCATCAGCGGGTCCACCATCGTGGTCGGTTCGTCATACAAGATGGCCTCGGGGGAGGCTGCGAGCGAACGCGCAATGGCGACGGCGCGCTTCATGCCCGTGCTTAGGTCTGAAGGCATCTGGTCACGGACCTCATTCAGGTCCACAAGCGCCAGCAGCTCATCCACGCGGGTCTGGATGGCGGCTTCGTCCAGGCGCGCACCGCTGACAGCACGTTCCCGCAGCGGGTAAGCGACATTCTCGCCGGCCGTCAGGGAGTCAAACAGGGCCCCTGATTGGAACACCATGGTCACGCAGCGCCGCACATCGAGGAGCTCTTCCTCCTTCATGGCCGACACTTCCCTGCCCGCAACCAGCACCCGGCCGGAGTCGGGCTGAATAAATCCCAGAATGTGCTTGAGCGTAACGCTCTTGCCCACGCCGCTTCGGCCGAGCACCACAACCATCTCTCCGCGCTCGACTTCAAAGCTGACGTCAATCAGCACAGGTTCGTCAAACGCTTTATACACGTTCAAGAACTGGATGTAGGGCTGCCCCTTCGTTTTTTTTGACGTGAATTCAACCATTTTCTCAGTAGTTCAAGCCGTCGGCGACTGTCTTAGTTTAGCGCGAAACGCGGCAGGGACAGGCTTCAAACGTGCCAGGCAATGGCCGCCCCAGGCGCCTCCGCCCTTCGCCTGGCGCGTTCATAGTCTTCCGGCCGATTCATATTGTCGAAAACGGACGCCCGGAACCCAGCCTCAGCCAGTTCCCGCCAGGTGATTTTCGTGTAATGGACCATGGAGAAGAACCCGCTCAACTTGTTTTCTCCCAGCTCGAGCCTCGTTCGAACGGCGTAAAGCGCCCGGCGGCGGTAGACGGCGCAAAGCGGCTGCAGACGCCCATCCCGGGAACATGGGACAGTGGCATCGCTTCCGGCGGCCATGGCGCGAAGTACCAGACCGCTTAACAGCCTGCGGGTAATGAAAGGTAGATCGCACGCCACAATCAGATTGTATTCAGTCCGGCTCTCGAGCAGCGCCGTATAGATTCCACCCAGAGGGCCGCGGCCGGCAACTGCATCAGGGATGCAGGGGGCGTTAAGGTCGGCCAGATAACCAGCGGGCGCTCCAATGACGGCGACCCGGCGCGCTACTGACCGAAGCAGCCGGACTTGCCGCTCCAGCATTGATTCTCCGTCAATCCGGAGGGATTCCTTCGGCCTGCCCATGCGCCGGCTGGCTCCTCCCACGAGAAGGAATCCCGTCAGGTCAGTAAACCGTCCGGACTGTAAACGATTGCCTGGCGCTAAGGGCGACATTAGCCTTCCTGTCCGCTCGCTGGCTGCGGCCCCATCCGCTAACGTATTCTACAAGAAACAAAGAAGATCCTGCCACGAGAATTCACAAATGTCCGGCCCCTGGCAGGCGATTGCGACCGCCCGAGAACCGACCCCGTAACATAAAAAGGGTTGAGATTCTAAATACTTGTGGTACATTCGGGCAGTACCGCTTGGGGGACATGGAGACCGAAGATTACCTGGAAGCGTCTACAGATTTCCAGCTGGCGCAAGCTGCTGATGGCCCTGGCGGCGATCGTCATCATTTCTGAACTCTCGGCATTGGCGGTCATCATACACCGGCGGCGCCTCGCCGAAAATGCTCTTGCCCAACAAAAGGTGCTTGCGGTCAGCGAAGCCAAGCTCATTGCTTCCAAGCACGAAGTGCGGCTGATCCGGGAACTTCCACCGCGAACAACCTTCAGCGATTTCCTTTCTGAGCAGGGACTTGAGGCAGACACCATCCATGAAGTGGTCGAGGACGTCCGCCCGGTCTACAACCTGTCGAGGGTGCGCGCGGGAAACAAGGTTACGCTGATCAGCTCAGAGCAGGATGGACTCAAGAGGATCGGCTACGAGATAGATCCGGAGCACGTGCTGTGGATCCGTAGGCAATCCCCCGGCTTCGACGCCAGCGTCTCGGAAATTCCCTTCGCGACCAAAGTGGCCCACCTGTCGGGAACGGTGCACAGTTCGCTGTTTACCGCGGTTGAAGAGCAGGGCGAGCATGACCAGCTTGCGCTCAATTTTGCCGACATCTTTGCGTGGGACTTTGATTTTAACAGCGACACGCAGGATGGCGACCACTTTGAAGTGATCGTCGAAAAGAAGTTCCTGAACGGGCAGTTTACCGCCTACGGGAAAATTCTGGCGGCGGAATATGACAGCGGCAAGCAGAATTACCAGGCCGTGCTGTTCCGCGACCCCTCCGGCGATTCAGCCTACTATGCGCCGGATGGCAAGGCTGTGAAAAAAGCCTTCCTGCGGTCCCCCCTCAGGTTTGCTGCGCCCATCACCTCGCGCTTCAGTTACCACCGCTTCCATCCCATCCTGAAGCGTTACCGGCCCCATCTCGGCATCGACTACGGAGTTCCGGTAGGCACCCAGGTGCAGTCGGTGGGCAATGGAGCGGTGGTTTTTGCCGGCTGGGATGGTGGCGGCGGCCGCGAGGTTAAAATCCGGCACGCCATGGGGTATGAAACTTTTTATCTTCATCTCTCGCGCATCCTCGTACATACCGGCGAACACGTCCATCAGGGGCAAACCATCGCCCTGAGCGGCAAGTCCGGTCTCGCAACCGGCCCGCATCTCGATTTCAGGATCGAGCAGCACGGCCAGTTCCGAAACTTTCTGGCGCTGAAGCTCCCGCCCGCTCTCTCCGTTTCTCGGGAAGACTGGGCGGACTTTGCCAGGGTACGCGACCAGATGCTCGACGAGCTTGCAACCCTGCGCGGCCACAAGGAAGGCTTGGAGCAGGCATCGCTCCAGGCACACGCACCCTCCAAAGGCCCAGGCCGGTAACGGACGGTTCCCCGCCCGGGTCACTCTGACAGGCATCCCGAACGACGATTAATCGCGCGTCTCTACTCGCTCAAGCCCCGTCAGGCGATAGTCCGGGCCGGGGGTGAAGGTTGGATGGTAGGCGTTTATCCTGCCCTCCCCAAGCCTCAGAATGAAGGTATGGCTTTCCGGGTCCGTCTCCGGCCGCGCGGGGACCTCGAAGATCCGGTCATCAATAAATTCCGGCCACATGTTCTGAATACGCTGGCGAAAAAGCTCCAACGTCGGCTGTTCCGTTTTGAGAAATTGCGGCGGATCAATGAAGGAATACGCCGTCTTATAGTCGTGCAGGTGCAAGGCGGCAATGAACCTGTAGAGGACGTAATCCCGGTTGTGGGTGTACTCGGTCCGGAACGGAACATAGGCATCATTTTTCCAGACGTAAGCAGTAGCCGCCTGAAAGCCCCGGCCGGTCTGCTCCGGGGAGGCGGCAAACATCAACAGCCCCGGGTCCGCCTGTCCCGCCGCGATCATGACCGGAACGTTGCCGCTTCCCGCTTTTTCAAATTCGATCGATCCGAAGTCGTATCCTGTATAAGAGGCGGAATCAGACCGTCCGTCCCACACCAGCGAGGCGTGATGGTCCTTGAGCCGGAAAATCACCGGGTATGGAACAGCGGTCACGCCGCGATAGAGGACCACGGCAAACAGCGGCGCTGCGCCTCCACCTTGCCCCGGCAAAACTTCGAGCGTCAGGGCAGCAGTCGCCTCCATCAGTAAAGATGCCTGCCAGCCCTCGCCGGCCCATGAAAGCAGATAAAGCTCCGGCTGGGCTTTTGGCGGCCCTCCCTGGTCCGCGGGTTGCCATTTAACTGCCACGGCAGAAATTCCGCCATGCTCAAGGCCGGTGATGGCCTCCAATCCAAGCGTGGAATCCTCGAACGCCTGCTGGCCGACCTGCGCCGAACTCAAGCCAAGCGCTCTCGCCAGCGCCTGCAGGCCCGGGGAGCGAACCCCGGCAATGGCCTTCTGAATCGCCTCAAGGCCAGCCGGGACTGCCGCGGGCCCTGTTTCCTGAACGACCTGAGCCTGCGGAGCTGTCGCCACAGCCAGCGCAGAGGCCGGAGACAATTCTGCAGTACCGCGAGGGCGCCCGCCGGCAGGAGAGCCCAGCGCGGCACGGGTCGCCAGCAGCAAAAAGGCAATCCATTTCCCACGCAAGATTTTCACGAAGGCAGAATTCAAGCGATCACGATGAGCGCGCTTGCGACTTGGCAATTGGTGTTTTCCCTTCCCCAAACGGCCATTATAGCTTTGCACTGCGCAGGTGACCAAGCAGGGTCTTTCGTTCATGGAATCTCTTGACAGAAGGGGTTCCGAAGTTGTAAATTAGCACTCTTGGATTCAGAGTGCTAATTATTAGGTTGCCTTGGCAACTTTGGAATAAGTCTTCTTGTTTCAACAATCAACAAAAGCGGGGGTTGGCGGCCGCCAACTCGTCCTCAAGCAGTTCCACGAGGCCTGAGACTGGCGGACCAAGGCTGCCGCTGATGAAGGAAAATCAGGAAAGGAGAGAGTCCACAATGAGGTTAAGGCCGTTGCAAGATCGAATTTTGATCAAGCGTGTTGAAGAGAAAGAAACCGTGAAAGGTGGAATCATTATTCCCGACACGGCAAAAGAAAAGCCCCAGGAAGGCGAAGTCGTTGCCGTCGGTCATGGAAAAAAGACCGAAGACGGCAAGGTGATTCCGCTGGACGTGAAGGTGGGCGATCGCGTTCTTTTCGGAAAATACTCCGGCAACGATATCAAAATCGACGAGCAGGAATACCTGATCCTGCGCGAAGACGAGATACTGGGTGTGCTTGAGGCTGCGAAGGCTGCGGCAGGCAAGAAGTAAGAAATCCCCCTGTAGATGAACTTGCAGAAAGGAATATGAAGACCCCGCCGACAGGCTTGAATCGCCGGGCGGACGCAAAATTTTGGAGGAATTTAAAAGATGGCAAATGCAAAGCAGATAGTACATGGAGCGGAGAGCCGCCAGGCAATTCTCCGCGGCGTCAATAAACTGGCGGACGCAGTAAAGGTCACGCTGGGCCCCAAGGGGCGCAACGTGGTCCTTGACAAGAAATTTGGCTCCCCCACGATCACCAAAGACGGCGTGACCGTGGCGAAAGAGATTGAACTGCCGGATTCAATGGAAAACATGGGAGCCCAGATGGTGCGCGAAGTCGCATCCAAGACGTCTGACGTGGCCGGCGACGGCACCACCACAGCCACCGTTCTGGCCCAGGCGATCTTCCGCGAGGGCGTGAAGAACGTCGCCGCGGGAGCGAACCCGATGGCCATCAAGCGAGGCATCGAAACCGCCGTCCGCGCGATTTGCGGCTACGATGAAACGAAGAAGGATGGCTCCAAGAAGCACATTCAGGGTGAACTCGAAAAGCTGTCGAAGCCGGTCGAAGGCGGCATGATCGCCCAGGTCGGCTCGGTCTCAGCCAACAACGATTTCACGATTGGCAGCATCATTGCCGAGGCCATGAAGAAAGTCGGCAAGGACGGCGTCATCACCGTGGAAGAGTCACGGACGATGGAGACGGAACTGGAAGTCGTCGAGGGCATGCAGTTTGACCGCGGCTATCTTTCACCCTACTTCGTCACCGACCCCGAGCGGATGGAATGCACGCTCGAGAATCCGGTGATCCTGATCCACGAAAAGAAAATCAGCTCAATGAAAGACCTGCTTCCCTTGCTGGAACAGATTGCCAAGTCGGGCAAGCCGCTGTTGATCGTGGCCGAGGAAGTCGAAGGCGAGGCGCTGGCCACCCTGGTGGTCAACAAGCTGCGCGGGACCCTGCAGTGCTGCGCGGTGAAGGCCCCGGGCTTTGGCGACCGCCGCAAGGCCATGCTGGAGGACATCGCCACCCTGACCGGCGGCAAGGCCATCACGGAAGACCTGGGCATCAAGCTCGAGAACGTGAAAATGGAAGATCTCGGCAAGGCCCGCAAGGTCACCATCGACAAGGACAACACCACCATCGTCGAGGGCGGCGGCAGGAGCGAGGCCATCGAAGGGCGTGTGAAGCAAATCCGGGCGCAGGTTGAAGAGACCACCTCCGACTACGACCGTGAAAAGCTCCAGGAACGCCTGGCCAAACTGGTGGGCGGAGTTGCCCAGATCAAGGTGGGCGCGGCGACCGAAACCGAGATGAAAGAAAAGAAAGCTCGCGTTGAGGACGCCATGCACGCCACCAAGGCCGCCGTCGAGGAAGGCATTGTTCCTGGCGGCGGTGTTGCGCTGGCTCGCAGCATCCATGCGCTTGAAAAGCTCAAGGCCGATGAAGACGAGCAGATCGGCATCAACATCGTGAAGCGGGCGCTCGAAGAGCCGCTGCGGATGATCGCTTCCAACGCCGGCTGGGAAGGCGCCGTGGTGGTGGAAAAGGTAAGGGCCAACTCCAGCGCCAACTTCGGCTTCAACGCTCAAACCGAAACCTTCGGCGACCTGGTGGAAGCCGGCGTCATCGACCCCACCAAGGTCACGCGCACCGCTCTCCAGAATGCTGCTTCCATCGCCTCACTGCTGCTCACAACCGAGGCGCTGGTCAGCGAAATTCCGGAGAAGGACGACAAAGCTCCTGCCGGACCTCCGGGAGGCGGCGGCATGGGCGGAATGTACTAAAAGCAGTGGTCAGTGACTAGTGGTTAGTGGTCAGCAACCAGGCAAACACAAGGGCGGGGACCGATTCCCCGCCCTTTTTATTTTTCGCGGCGCCGCGTTGAGCGGCTTTGAGTCCCACTCGATTTGATTTCCCCCGCCTTCCGGCCACGGCTGCGAGACCTGCCCGCAACATCAAGCATTAAATCAACCATCTCAACGTATGCTGGAATCACCTCCGGCGCGAAGCGCTGCAGTTCAACGATGTGGCGTTGAAGCGTTGCCCAGTCCCCGCGCACGGCAGGACCCGTCAAGGATTTGCGGCCGCCAAACTCAACAAAGTTGCGTACCGTTTCTGAGACAAAAATTCCAAGCATGGGGCGAATGATGTTCTTTGGCACGCCAGCTTCGCGCAGGATTCTCTCAGAGCAATCCATCAGCGTCACCACCGTTGGGCACACGAGAAAGGCGCTCAGGTGGTAGAGCGCCTTGGCTTCAGGCACGATAGTGAACGATTTCCCGCCCAGCACCTTCACCCACCGCCGCGCCACAGCCACGGCCCGCCTGTCACCCTCCACTGCCCAGTAACAACCCCGAAGATTTTGCACACCCGCTGACGGACTTGGGATTGTCTGATAAGGATGCAGCGATCCGACAGCCGCTCCGCGCTTCTTGAAAGGGTCGAGGACGGACGCCGCGAGCGAGCCGCAGGTGTGAAGAACAACCCGTCCTGACCAGTCTTTGCGAAAGCCGGCAAGCGCTCGCGCCACGGGACCGACTGCGGCATCCGAAGTCGACATCAGAATGACCTTGGCCTCGGCCAGCCGGCGGTCATTAGACGTGAGCGCCTTGCCGCCGCCGATGAACCGGACAGCTTTCTTCGCCCGCGAAAGTTGTCGTGCGGCAACAAACTCGATCGGCACGCCGGCGCCAAGAAGCAGCCTGCCCATCGCCTGCCCCAGCCTTCCCGGCCCCACAATTGCAACTGTTGATTCTCGCCGCGCCCGCGGTGTTTCGGCCCTCATAAAGTTTTTACCATGCGCCTCATTCCGAGGGCCGGCGCTGTTCCGTTTCCCGGGCCTGCCCGGCGCCTTCTTCTCCCAGGCCTGTAACGAATCCCGCTTCCTTTTCGCGCAGCGCCTTCACCCGGTCACGCAGTTTTGCGGCCTTCTCAAACTCGAATTCCTTTGCGGCCTCGCGCATCTGGTTTTCCAGGCTTCGGATCATTTCCTCAAGCTGGACGTGCGAAGTAATCTCTTCAGCCTCGGCCTCAGTTGGCACCGTCACGTAATCCGCCTCGACAATTTTAACCAGGGCCATATCGACAGGTTTGATGATGCTTTCCGGAGTAATGCCGTTCTCCGCGTTATACTCCATCTGCCGGGCGCGGCGGCGGTCGGTTTCAGCAATGGCCTGCCGCATGGAATCCGTCATGCGGTCGGCGTAAAGGATGGCCCGGCCGTGCAGGTGCCGCGCCGCGCGGCCCATGGTTTGGATCAGCGCGCCAGCCGAGCGCAGATAGCCCTCCTTGTCGGCGTCCAGAATGGCCACCAGTGAAACTTCCGGCAGGTCCAGACCCTCGCGCAGCAGGTTGATGCCGATCAGCACATCAAACTCGCCTCGCCGCAAGTCGCGAAGGATCTTCACGCGCTCCAGCGTTTCAATTTCGGAATGCAGGTAGCGGCACTTGACGCCGACCTCGGCGTAATATTCCGCCAGGTCTTCCGACATGCGTTTGGTAAGAGTCGTTACCAGCACGCGCTCATTCGCCTCGGCGCGCTTCCTGATTTCGTCCAGAAGATCGTCCACCTGGTTGCGCGTGGGCCGCACTTCGACTTCCGGGTCCACCAGCCCCGTGGGCCTGATGATCTGCTCCACCACTTCCCCTGACGTTTTTGTCAGCTCATAGGGACCCGGCGTCGCGGAAACGTAGACGGTCTGCCGGGCCCGGTGTTCGAATTCTTCAAACGTCAGCGGCCGGTTGTCGAGCGCCGACGGCAGCCGGAAACCGTATTCCACCAGGGTCTGTTTGCGCGAGCGGTCGCCGCGAAACATGCCGTGAAGCTGAGGGATGGTCTGGTGGCTCTCATCGATGAACATCAGCGCATCGTGCGGCAGGTAATCGAGCAGCGTGGGTGGAGGCTCGCCGGGCAGGCGGCCGGAAAGGTGCCGGGAGTAATTTTCAATGCCGTGGCAGTAGCCCATCTCCTTCATCATTTCCACGTCAAACATGGTCCGCTGGTGTACGCGCTGCGCCTCCACCATCTTCACCTGCTTTTCCAGCTCGCCGCGCCACCACTCGAGCTCGCTCAGGATGCCGTCAATGGCCCGTTCGCGCTGGTCGCGCGGCATCACGTAATGCGTGCGGGGATAAATCGGCAGGCGCACCAGATTCTCTTTCACCTGCCCCAGCAGCGGATCGATCTGCGCGAGAGAATCAACCTCATCTCCCCAAAGCTCGATGCGATAGGCGTTGTCCTCATAGGTCGGGTAGACCTCAATCACATCGCCGCGAACCCGAAAAGTACCGCGGCGGAAGTCGATTTCGTTTCGCTCATACTGAATTTCAACCAGCTTCTTCAGGATGTCCTGGCGCGCAATCTTCTGGCCCTTTTCAAGAAGCAGCAGCATGCCGTAATAGGCTTCCGGCGAGCCGATGCCATAGATGCAGCTCACGCTGGCCACAATCAGGCAGTCGCGACGCTCGAAAAGCGAGCGCGTGGCGCTCATGCGCAGCTTGTCGAGTTCATCGTTGATGGTGGCTTCTTTCTCGATATAAACGTCGCCGGAAGGGATGTAGGCTTCGGGCTGGTAGTAGTCGTAGTAGCTCACAAAATATTCGATGGCATTGCGCGGGAAAAATCCCTTGAACTCATGGTAGAGCTGCGCCGCCAGCGTCTTGTTGTGCGCCAGCATCAGCGTCGGCCGGTTGATCGCCTCGACCACCTTGGCAACGGTGTAGGTTTTGCCGGAACCCGTAACTCCCAGCAACACCTGGTGCTGCTCTCCGTCTTCAATCCCGCGCACCAGTTGCTCGATGGCGGTCACCTGATCGCCGCGCGGCTTGTAGTCGGAAACGAGCTTGAAGTCCATGGCAGGTAGCGCGGTCCTCTGCTCTTGAGGTCCGCGGCTCTTCCGGTCCTTATCAATGCTCTGGACGGCGGAGCTGTTAGGGCCGAAACATCTATTATATCCCGCAACCCTCAGGTAACGCTGCCATCAGGCCGCGGTCTTGACATGGGGACGGGTCTTCACTAAATTTAAGTTCAGCATGAGCCAAACAATTAAGGAGCAGATCATCGAGCAGGTTGACCGCCTGGACGAAAAGCGCCGCAAGCAGGTGCTGGATTTCACGAGGCGACTGGCTGCGCCTTTCGGGACCCCGGGTCGAAACCTCGCAGGTTTCATCGGCTCTATTGACCCCGCGGACCTCGATGCCATGGCAAAGGCGATCCAGGAAGGCTGCGAAAGAATCGATCCGAATGCCTGGTAAGAACTGGATCGAATGAACGGGAGCGGGCAGAGCGGAGAGCGATGAAATTTTACTCTTTCCGGATCGTTATTGAAAAAGGACCAGAGGACGAGGGATATTTTGCATATACCCCGAACGTTCCCGGCTGCTTCAGCAACGGGAAAACTATCGAAGAAGCCAAACGCAATATCCGGGAGGCGGTCGAACAGCACCTTGCCTCCATGCTGGCCCACGGCCAGGCAGTCCCGCAGCAGGACCGGCTTGTGCACGTCGAAGAACTCACCGTTGGCGTCCCCGAATGACCCGCCTTCCCCAACTCACGGCCCGGGAGCTTATCCGCTTCCCAAAATCTCAGGGATTCATCGAGGACCGCCAGTCAGGAAGCCATCCCACCTTATGGCAGCCCGATCGATGCGTAACAGTGACCATTCCTGTTCACACCGGCTGTGACATAGGTCGAGGCCTGACGGTTCGCATTCTCAAAGACGCGGGTTTCACTGTTGACAAGTACCTCCGGCTGCGCTGAGGGCTGCCGGGTGGCGCCGCATGTTGTATTACTTTAACCAGTGACTACAGCTAATTGTGTTATAAATCTTGACTCTGCCAACGAATTCTTTTAATCTTTGGTACGATCCAAGCCGATACCATTCCAGCGCGGTTTGTGAATTGACGGCGGAGGTGAATTTATGGGGAGGTCATTATCCCCGATCTTCCCAGCGTGGGAAAGCGATTATGGCGGGCTGCACAAGTCGCGCCGGAAGAGGAAGCTCATCGCCTTCGGGTGGTACGGCGGGAAGTTCAGTCACCTGGATTGGCTGCTGCCTCTGTTGCCAAAGTGCCACCACTACTGCGAGCCGTTTGCTGGATCGGCTGCTGTGCTCTTAAACCGGGAACCGTGTCCTGTAGAAACTTACAATGACATAGACGGAGAGGTCGTTAACTTTTTCAAAGTCCTGAGAAGTCAGCCCGAAGAACTTGTCCGGACGATCGGGCTGACGCCGTTTTCGCGTGAAGAGTTCTATCTGGCTGTTTCTAAGAACGGGCAGCCAGTCTCAGATTTAGAGCGTGCACGCCTTTTCTTCATTCGCGCCAGGCAAACCCGGACCGGCCTTGCACAGACAGCGTCACTCGGACGCTGGGCGAACTGCAAGAACACCAGTAGGGCAGGAATGTCCGGTGTCGTTTCGCGGTGGCTCGGAAGCGTTGAAATGCTGCCAGAGATCGCGCTCCGACTCTTGAGGGTGCAGATTGAAAACCGTCCAGCCCTCGAAGTTATCAAGTTGTACGATAGCCCCGGAACGTTATTCTATTGCGACCCGCCGTACGTACACTCGACACGGGGGGACTCGAAGGCTTACGGATTCGAAATGGGGGACGCCGAACACCATACTCTCGCCCGCGCTCTCAAACAGTGCAAGGGAAAGGTTGCCATTTCGGGTTATCGTTGTGGCCTGATGGACGAGATCTTCGGTGACTGGCGCCGCTTGGACGCCCCACCCAAGCGCTGCCATTCCGTGAAGAAAACGCGACGCGAGGCCCTCTGGATGAACTATTAACTTTCCCAGAGTGGTGCGGCCTGGGAACATGCTGATTGAGAAGGCTGACCAAGCGATCAAGTTTGCTTGGGCCGAGATTATGAAGCGAGCCAGGGAAGGCGAGCTCCGCGACTGGCTCTCGCAATTATCGCTCGTGCGGGACATCCATTCCTCCATCAACTCAAAGACGAAAACGTACCGCTACGTCCTGCCAACGCAGCTTTCAGCCAAACTAGCGGACTCGTCTATCGACTGCCGGTCAGTTCAAGTAGCACGCGGCGGGAAGGGTGCTTTCGATGCGCGCAGCGTCGCACATCGGGTCATTGTCCCTTTCGACCAGGCAAACGACAACGTCCTGGGCGGTTCACAGGAGCCGTATGTGAGTAAGCCTCTCCGGTTTCCCGAAATAACCCGAAAATATAGAGGTCCTCAGAAGAATCGTGAGGGATGGGATTGCCTCTGCAGAGTACTTGATTCTATCGAGAGGGAACAACGCCCGGAATTCACGGCATCGGTTTTCAATCAAGTCCTTACGGAGGTTTACAGGCGGTTGGCGCTGGTTCACGTGGTTTACCCCACTCCGCGCAGGGTCAGCCTGGATCGGACGATGAAGCTCATTGATGCGTTCCTTGCTGACCATTCGGGAGGAGATCGTTTGCTGGCGCTTACCTGCTCCCTGTTCGTGATTATCGGCCGCCGATTTCGACTCTACGCGACAGTCCGGCGGGCTAAGATTACCGCCGCAGACCAGGCGAGCGGCATGCTTGCCGACCTCGAGTGCGTTTCGAAAGGCGGCGAAGTGGTCATGGCCGCTGAGGTGAAGGACCGGCAGATCACGGTCAGCCAGATGCGGGCGAAGATGACTACGATACGCGAGAGACAAGTCTCGGAGATTTTCTTTGTGGCGCAGGGCACATCCAAGTCCGAAGAGTCGGATGTCCAGCGGCTTATCGAGAGCGAGTTCGTCAGCGGGTACAGTCTCTATGTAACCGATCTGCCTTCGCTTGCCAGGGTCGCGCTATCGCTTGTTGGAGAAAGCGGGCGGCGAGAGTTCCTAAAGGAGACCGCAAGCCAGATGGAAGAATATCGTTCCGATGTCGTTCACCGGCGGGCTTGGGCCTCGCTCTTAGGTTCTGCCTAAGGCTCTCCCACGCTTCCAGTCAAAGACAGCGGCACTACTGGTGCGCGCCGATGCCGATTTCACTTGACTTTTCTGGCCTAGCATGGTAGTCTTCCTTCAGTGCCTGCAAGCCGCGAGTTTTCCGGGACTAAAAGAGACAAATGGGACAGAAAAAACACGTTTTTTGAAAAACAAACCGGAGAGGTTGTTGAAAACAAAGAGAAATGGTCAAAAAACAAACCGGAACAAACCGGAAAACAAAGCGGAGAAGTTGTTGAAAACACGTGCCTGTGGAAAAAACAAACCGGAAACAAACCTAAAACAAAGCTACCGATCTCGTTGAAAGCATTAGAAGGTCCGAAAAAACGAACCGGAGCGAATTCAGGAAATTTGCCGCGTCGGGGCTAGCCTTTGCGCCGGACTGTGGTATCTTCCCTGCCTCGCACATGAGAAACAATTGACCCACCCTGAAAAGTCAGACTATTCGTGGGCATTTCACAATTCAGAAGAAATGGGCTGGTCATGGTTGCTCGCATTGCAAAACACACGGGCTTGAAACCGAAGGACCTGTAGGAGAGTCAAGACCCCGGAGGTGACTCCGGCCCCACGGTAGAGAAATGGATGATTAAAAAGGACACCGACAGCGCACGACGGCGTGCCTCAGTAAAAAAGAAGATTGGCCGATCAGAACAAAGCCCTCTTGCTGCGGCCCAGGACCTGTGCTTCGACGCCTGGGACGCCTCGAGTCCGAGCGAGCGCATAAGCCTCGCAAAAAGGGCGCTTCAGATTTCTCCTGACTGCGCGGATGCCTATGTCATCCTTGCAAACGAGGCAAAATCGGCCAAGCGAAGATCAGAGCTTTATGCCCAGGGCGTTACAGCAGGTGAACGGGCCCTCGGGCCTCGGACATTTGAGGACAATGCCGGCCATTTCTGGGGAGTGACTGGGACTCGACCATACATGCGGGCGCGGTTTGGGCTTGCCCAGTCACTCTGGGAAATGGGCCGACGCGATGAGGCAATTGGGCACTGCGCTGAAATGCTCCAACTCAACCCGAACGATAACCAGGGAGTGCGCTACACGCTTGTGCGGTACCTTCTTGAGGAAGATCGAGATTCGGACGCTGAAGACATCATGAATTTCTATGGAGACGGTATGATTGCCGATTCAGTTTACAGCCGCCTGCTGCTGACCTTCCGGAAGGAAGGTGACAGCGAGAGTGCCAGAAGCCTGCTTTGGTCGGCCGTAAGACACAACTACCATGTCCCTGCATTTTTGCTTGGGAAGAAGCCCCTCCCCCGTATTCTGCCGGACGAATTCACTCTTGGCTACGAGAGCGAGGCCGTATGTTACGCCGCGTCAAGCCTGAGCGTCTGGAAGAAAACTCCCGGGGCGCTGCAGTGGCTTGCGAAGCGGCTGAAATGGGATAGCTGGGAGTAGTTGTCAGGTCCGGCATCGCACTGGCGTAGGCACAGATATCCCACCGGCTGGGGCACGCATCGCGACGTTTGCGATCTTTGCGGTCGCGAGCGTCATGCAGACAGGGTTCCTTGCTAATCGAACCTTCATCTGGGCGGCGTCCAGCTTGACATTCTTTCGGGCGGGTCAATACACTGCACAGTTCAAATTCCGCGCGCCTGTGATAACTGGCCTGCATTCCGCTTCAGGAAACAGGAGGATTATCTGCATCGTGGGCGGAGTTATTGATCCCGAGGAGGTCTTCATGAACAATTCAGATTCAACCGACCGGCAGCAGGTTTCCCCGGCCCGATGCGTTCTGCTATTCGCATTCGCAATCTGCATTCCTTTTTTCCCTTCTAGCATCTTAGCGCAGCAGCCGATGCTGATCCCTCAGCCGCGCGAACTCCACACCCGCGCGCAAGACTTTCAGGTGACCCCAAGCCTGCAAATCGTTCTGTTGACGCCGGTGACAAGCGAAGACCGTTTTGCGGCGGAGAGCATCCAGAATGAACTGAAATCGATGGCGGGCCAGGAGTTTCCCATCGTGGGTTCGCCCGAGCCGCCGCAGGGCGCGCCCGCCATCATCATGGGACGCTTTGATCAGCCGGCGATGCGCAATCTTCTCTCGGCGCATCATCTCAGCACGGAAGGCGTGGGCAACGAGGGTTATGTTCTGGACGTTCATCCCGACGCCATCATAGTCGCCGGCAAAGACGGTGCTGGGCTGTTTTACGGCGTGCAAACTTTGCGCCAGCTTGTGGTTCCTGTGGGCCAGGAAGCGAAAGCCGTCGCTGTGACGCGTGACGGTCGGTTCAAACTCACGACGGAAATTACTCCTGTCGCCGCGATCCTCGGCGTGCAGGCCCGAGACTGGCCGTCGCTCCAATATCGCGCCACGCAGGTTGACCTGAGCCGCGGCCCCGTTGCCAAGCTGAGCTACCTCAAGAAGATTGTCCGCACCATCGCTCAGTTCAAGATGAACCAGCTCTACGTCTACATGGAGGATTCGTTCCGGCTTCAGGGTCAGCCGCTGTGGGGCATCCTGAGTGACACGCTTTCGCGCTCCGACTGGAACGAGCTGGTGGCCTACGCCGCCCCCTACCACGTGACCATCGTACCCAGAACCGAGGATTGCGGGCACCTGCACAAGGTCCTGCGGTTTGAGCAATACAGCAGCATGGCCGAGCGGCCGCACGGTCATGTGCTGGCCCCGGAAGATCCGCACGAAATGGGCTTGCTGAAAGCGATGTACGAACAGATGCTGCCGGTGTTTACGTCTCCGATCTACTTCGTGGGCTGCGATGAAACCTTTGCGCTGGGGACTGGCCGCAGCAAGGAACTGGTGGAAAAGGAGGGCTACGGCAAAGTTTACGTGGATCACCTGAACCAGGTTGCCCAACTCGTGCAAAGTTATAACAAGCAGGTGATGTTCTCGGGCGACATCGCCACCTCACATCCGGAAATCATTCCCAGCCTGCCCAAGGGCCAGATTATAGACAGTTGGGTTTACAGCGCCCACGAAAGCTACGACAAGTGGTTGAAGCCGTTCGAGGGCAGTGGTCTGAAAATCTTTACTTGCCCGTGGGTGGGCAACACCAGCGTTATGGTGCCCGATTACGAGGAGGCTGCGTACAACATCGGGCACTTCCTTGCGGATGGCAAGAAAGCCGGCGCGATCGGCACGATCGTGAAGGCCTGGAACGATGACGGCGAGACCATGTTTGCTCCCGGCTGGTGGTCCGTCATTTATGGCGCGGCCTGCGCGTGGGAAGACGGACTGCCGGATGTGCAGGACTTCAATCGCAAATTCGATTGGGATTTCTTCCGCGATACGGATCCCGGGCTTGTCGAAGCCATGATGAGTTTGGGCCACATCAATGAGATCATGCGGGCCGGCAAGCCTGTCGAGACGTTTGACATGCGTTATGGAGGCGCCAGCGACGGCCTTTTCTGGCAGGACCCCTTTTCGCCCGCCGGCCGGGAGCAGGTTGAGCGGATGCTGCCCGTGGCGTCACTGATCCGCCAGACGGCCGAAAACTCGTACACGGTTTTTGTGAACAGCGCCAGCCGCGCCAGGCGCAACGCCGACAGCCTCGAGAGCCTGGAGTTTGCCGCGCTACGACTGGATGCCCTTGGAATGCGCTATCAGTTCGTTCAGGAAATTTCCGAGCGTTACGAAGACGCGACGGCCGACCAGGGCGAAACGAATCGCCGGAGGGGTGGCAGAGGTTTTGGGGACATCAGCTCGACCAACGGGCGCTTGCAGGACCTGCGCGACTACACCACCCGCTTGACGGAGTTGTACCGCCAGCTTTGGCTGAGCGAGAACTTGCCCAACTGGATGCCGAACATACTCCAGCTCTACAGGCGCAACAGTGACTTGTGGCAGGACTTGATCGCAAAATTCTCCGACATTCGGTATGGATTGCGTAACGGGCAGCCGCTCCCGTCGCCAGAATCGCTGGGCTTGCTGCCCGGACAGCAAAGCGCCACGCAGTGACTACCGGGAAAGCAGCGTCCGTGCTTCTGCGAGATTACCGGAAGCTCCTTCCGAGTGGCAGAAGGCGCTCCCGACGCCGCAGCACAACGGCGCGGTCCTCAGTTGGTTCACTTTTCCGATCTTCGCTGCAACCAAATCCGGCACTCTGGCAGTTGCAGCACGGGCAGGATGTTGTTACAAATTCCCCGCCCCGAGATGCGGGCGGAGGCATCTCCCGTGTGGTAAGATGGGGTGATTTGGCTTGTAAGCCGGGTTAAGCAAGGAGTTATGCAGCATGAAAATTCGTCATCGTGAAATCGCAATTATGGTTCAGAGCACTATTTTGGCAGGAGCTTTGGGAGCGATGGTTTGCCTTGGACAGACATCGCCCGCGCCAAAGCCTGCAGGCAACCCCGCAACCCAAAGCGCCACGCCCGCGGAGGCATCATCTCCGGAAAAAGTGGTGCTCAAAGTAGGAGAAACCAAGGTCACCCAGGCGGACGTTGATTTTCTCATTGGCAACCTCAACCCGCAGGTCCGGCAGGCCGTGGCGACCCAGGGACGGAAGCCCGTGGGCGACGAATACGCCATGATGGTCCTGCTTTCGCAGAAAGCGCAGGGTGAGCATCTGGATGCGGCGCCTGGTATTCAGCGGAAAATCGCGTTCGAGAAACTTCAGATTCTGGCCCAGGAGGAATACCAGAAAATTGCACAGGGCGTCCAGGTCAGCCCGGACGAGATCAACACCTATTACACTGCGCACAAGGACGACTTCCCGGAAGAGGCGGAAATCCACGAATTCGTAATCACGAAAAAGCCCGCAGACGCAAAGGCAGGCGAGCCGGGCCTTTCCGCCGAAGAGGCCAGGACACGCCTCACGGAAATCCAAAAAGCGGTTGAGGCGGGGACCAACATGGATGAGGTCGCGAAAAAATATGACGTCCCCAATACGGTCCTCGTGGACCCCAAGCCGGTGACTGTCCGCAAAGGGCAGATGATTCCCGCGCTCGACAAGGCAGCATTTGACCTTCAGCCGAACCAGTTCTCAGCGCCACTGGAAACGCAACGCGCAGTAGTTATGTTGCAGATGCTTTCACGCCACCAGCCCGACGTAAAATCCGTGACGCCCCAGATCGAGGACAACCTGCGGCAGGAGAAGGTGCGCGCAACAATGGACGACATGAAGGCCAAAGCGAATATCTGGATGGACCCGGATTACTTCAAGGAACCACCGCCTTCGAGCGGCGCATCCGAAGGAACAACGACTCCCGCGCAACCCTGATAAAAGCGCAAACGTTTAGCAAAGCCCATAAACTTCAACATGCCAATTGAGCTCAGCCCTGCTCATTGATCGTCTGACGCCTGCACGAAAGGCGAGCATGAAACGGTCTGAGGGCGCCGACAGGAGACCTTCAACAGGTTTGTTGAAAAGCTTGTGGAAAAGCGCTCTTTTCGATGGCCTAAGGCGCGCTGAATGAACAGCTTTCTGCTCTTTGCCCTATTCTTGAGCATTCCCCGCGGCTGGTTCTGCAGACGGCGATGCGAACGTTTCCTGGTCGAGCCTGAAACCTGTCCTTTTCTACTGGAACTCCGGGATTCTTGTCAGGTTTCGCCTTAGGCACTTCACCGGGGCAGCCGGAGAAAATGTGAGACCGTCACCCCGCGTCGAAATGTTCTTTTGTGCGGCCGGAGAGGCCATGATCGGAGGAAGCGGTTGTAGTCGTCTACAAAACCTCGTGAGGCTTCTGAAGTTTTACCTCAATCAGTTGATTGTCTTTGGTAATGTCGAACTCTTTGCCGAAAGTATTGTGGTCAGGCGCTGTGACCATCAGGGTGATGGTTCCCCTGGGCACCACGGGGAATTGGCCCTTGCCATTTTTGTCGGTCTTTGCAGTGTAGGAGATGATTTTGGTTCGCCGCATGAATGCGCCCGGCACGCGGTAACGCAAAGTGAGGTGCGCCTGAAAAATGGGGTCGCCGGTTTTGGCGTCGTTCACCTGGACGTGAACAGTGGTCATCTGTTCTGCAGCCGCGAGTCTCGCCGGCATGGCGAGCGCGACCGCGGCGACAAAAGTCGTCCCGAGCCAACCCCAGGCTCTTTGCTTCCAGAGTGTCTTGAGCATGCCTCCCCACTCCTTGCCAATTCGTAATTCGATGCTTCTCAAGTTTTATCACGAATCGCTCTCTCATTGCCATTCCCGAGCGCACGCGGGCGGCTGGCATTGACACGCTCATGAGAGTCCGATAGTTTCAGTGCTGACAGCAATTTTTCGCCGGCGCAATGGGCACGCTGCCCGGAAAGGCCCTATGGGATTTTCGACGGATGCAATTCACATTGGCCAGGAGCCCGACCCTGCCACCGGAGCCATCATCGTTCCAATCTATCAGACCTCCACCTACGTCCAGGAGGGACTGGGCAGGCATAAAGGCTATGAGTATTCGCGCACGGCCAATCCCACGCGCGTCGCGCTTGAACGCAATCTGGCGCGCCTGGAGGGAGGGCAGTTCGGGTTCGCGTTTGCTTCGGGCATGGCGGCCATCAACACTGTCCTGACGCTTTTCAAAAGCGGCGACCACGTGGTCGCGGGCCGAAACCTTTACGGGGGAACGTTTCGCCTGTTTGAGCGCGTGCTGAAGGATTTCGGGTTCCAGTTCACCTACGTGGACACCAGGCGCCTGGCGAGCATCGAAGAGGCCATCCGGGATACTACGCGGCTGCTGTTTCTTGAAACACCCACCAATCCGGTTATGGAAATTACGGACATTGCGGCGGCTTCGGAGCTGGCCCACCGCCGCGGATTGCTAGTCGCTGTAGACAATACTTTCATGAGTCCCTATCTGCAACGGCCGCTCGGACTGGGCGCCGACATTGTCATCCACAGCACCACGAAATATCTGAACGGCCACAGCGACGGCGTGGGCGGCGCGGTGGTGATGAACGATGCGAAACTTGCCGAACGGTTGAAGTTCCTTCAGAACGCCGCCGGCGCGGTGCTCGGCCCGATGGATAGCTGGCTGGTGCTGCGCGGCGTCAAGACGCTGGCCGTGCGCATGCGCCAGCACAGCGAGAACGGCATGGCTGTGGCGAAATTCCTCGCCGGGCATCCGAAGGTGAAGCTTGTCCATTACCCGGGCCTCCCGTCGCACCCGCAGTATGAGCTGGGCAGAAAACAAATGAGCGGCCCGGGCGGCATGCTCTCGTTTGAAACGGGCTCGCTGGAAAATGCAAGGACGGTTCTGAACGCTGTCCGGCTCTGTTCGTTGGCCGAGAGCCTCGGCGGGGTTGAAACCCTGATCTCCCATCCTGCCACAATGACGCACGCGAGCGTGCCGCGCGAGGAGCGACAACAATTGGGCATCACTGACGGCCTGGTGCGAATCTCCGTGGGCATCGAAGACGTAGAGGACCTGATTGCCGATCTGGACCAGGCGCTGGCGAAGATTTGACCCGGGCGCTCGCACTGACCGGGGAGGTCAAGCGAGGACGCCGCGGGAATTGTAACTTTTACCCACTGTCCCTAAAAGTGACGGTCTTTTGCGTCGTGCGTTATTTCTTAACCTGGATTTATTAATAACTTAAATTTTATCAATTACTTCCATTTTTGGAATTTTGTGGGACAAACGTCCCAAACGTCTCATTCAGGGCCGTTTGATGTGTTTATGTAGCCTATCATAATACACTAATCGTTCCGGGAGCTAGTGTTGCGCAATGTAATTGTATTGACTTATGTCGCAAATTGACGTATCGTGCTCGATTATGTCACGACGAGCACCCACGATTGAACTAACCTGCAAAGAGCGAGCGACGCTGGAGACCGTCATCCATTCTCCTTCTGCTGCCCAGCGGGACGCGCTGCGCGCCCGCATCATCCTGCTGGCGGCTGAGGGCCAGCAGAACGACCATATCCAACAGGCGCTGGGAGTGTCGAAGCCTGTGGTCATCAAATGGC
>DASTAW010000050.1 GCA_035712365.1 Terriglobia bacterium | reverse complement strand
TAACATCCTGGTAAAAGGCAATGAGATCTATCAGAACAATTATGCCGGCTATTCTTATGACTGGGAAGCCGGCGGGGCCAAGATCGGCTCCTATTCGACGCACGTGACCTTTGACAGCAACTACGTGCATGACAACAAGGGACCGGGGTTGCACGGGGATATCGGCTGCGACTATTTCGTGTTTGAGAACAACCACACGGCGCGAAACATGGGCAGCGGCATCCACTGGGAAATCAGCTACCATGCGGTCATTCGAAACAACCTGATTGAAGACGACGGCTTTTCACCGGACGGAACCACGTTCTGGTACGGAGGCGGGATTCTGGTGTCAAACTCCGAGAACGTGGAGGTTTACGGCAATACGGTGAAGGGCTGCATGAACGGAATCGGAGGGACTCAGGGGGACCGCGGAACCAATGCCAAGACGGGCGCCACTTATAATCTCAAGAATCTCTACGTCCACGATAACACGGTTATCCAGAAAACCGGCCGTGCGGAGGGAATTGTCAAGTCTTCAAAACTCGACAACACTGTGTTCACAAGCTGGGGCAATCACCTCAAAGACAGTACCTTCACCCTGGCACTTTCCACCTATACTTATTTCTGCTGGCTCAATCAGGACTGGACATTTGACCAGTGGCTATCGTATGCCGCCGAACACTGAGAGGCGCACGGCTATGACCTGGACTGCGTTGTGCTTTTGGATTGATGCAGAAGCTGCCGGAAGGCGCTGTGGATTCTGATGAGGATTGCATAATAGAGTAACGGACTTCCGTAGCGCCGGTCCCGCCAAGCGGGACCGGCCCTGAAAATTGCCGCCGGGACGGCGGCGCTACAAACGATCTTGTCACCATGTTTTGTAATCCTCAGTAGGTGGGCATTGGCTGTTGGCCTTCGTACTTGAGTCCCTGTGCATCGCGCGAGTGATACCAAACAGACGTGGCCAAGCCTCAAGCCACGTCTTCAGCGCCGCAGTTGGTGATCGGTGCGAATCAGATTGCATTTGCGCGGCTTCTGAAAGCTCGCTCGTCTCAGAACAGGAAGTGCTGGTTCTCAGCGCGACGTGGAAAAGATCTGCGAAGGTGTGCTGTGGTAAGGCAAGCACCCCACCCGGCGTCGCGGGGCTGCGGTCTCAATCGCGGGTTGGCGGAGGGAAGAGGATTCGAACCTCCGAGCCCCTTTCGGGGCTAACGGTTTTCAAGACCGCCGGTTTCAACCGCTCACCCATCCCTCCTTCAGCCAGTCTTTTTAAGTTACAAAGACTTTGAGATACCGTCAATCTGAAACTCCCGTTGATCCCACTGAACAACCAGCCGGAGACCATGGGCGTCTGAACGGGATAATGCTCAAAACACGCCTGTTTTCATGTCCCTGGGCGACCGCCCGCGTTTGAAAATTTGAGAACTCACCCATAGCAACTCTTCTCCATACGCGCAAACAACGCGTATGTACTGTGTACCCGGCGCCTCTCAACGGACATTATTCAACTTATTTGAGTAACTTCTGAAGGAATCGACCAAAAGGGCCGCGGTTGATCGAGTCGCATCGGCAGGGTAGAATAAGAGTGCTTTGCGGGCTCTAAGTCGCCTGACAATTGAAACCTCAGGCCACCACCACGCTGAGGTTGCTGCATTAGCGATCTTCCAAAAACGGGTGCTGCGCTGATGGCAGCTTCCGATCAACTTCCCCAGTGAATTCCAGGTGCGAGGAAGTGAGTCCAATGCCGGAATCACACAGATCCAGTCTTGCTTGTGATCCACCTCCTCGTGTGGTGATCGAAAACGTCTATCCGGAGATCGACGATGGGCGTTTTCCGATCAAGCGAGTCGTCGGCGAGAGCGTTGTTGTGGCGGCCGACATATTCACAGACGGGCATGATGTGATTTCCGCAGCTCTCCATTTCCGACGCCGCGGTGAAACCACCTGGCTTGAAGCGCCGATGGTCCCGACGGTAAATGACCGCTGGCATGCCAGCTTTATTGTGCTAGAAATGGGTGAGTATGAGTATACCCTGCGGGGGTGGATCGATCGGTTTGCGTCCTGGCGAAGCGGGTTTTTCAAGAAGGTAGAGGCCGGCCAGGATGTTTCGGTCGACATCCTGATCGGGGCTGGCCTTGTGGACGAGGCGGCCAGGCGTGCAACGAATGATGTGCCAGATCAATTGCAACAATTCGCATCTCGAATGCGGCAGCAGAACGGGCAGACACTCTCTGAAGCTGTCGCGATCGCGCAGGATGAAAATCTCGCGAGACTAATGGCAATGTGCCCTGATCGTACCCTGGCCTCAACTTATGCGAAGACATTGAGGGTGGAAGTTGACCGCGAGAAAGCGGGATTCGGCGCGTGGTACGAGATGTTCCCCCGTTCATGCTCGGCGGAACCCGGCCGGCACGGTACCTTCCGGGATTGCATCAACAGGTTGCCTTACGTCGCTGAGATGGGCTTTGACGTTCTTTATCTTCCTCCCATTCATCCAATCGGAAGGAAGAACCGGAAAGGAAAGAACAACATTCCCGGCTCGTCCGCTATGGACGTCGGCAGTCCCTGGGCGATCGGGGCCGAGGAGGGCGGACATAAATCCATTCATCCGCAGCTGGGGACGTTTGAGGATTTTCGGCAACTCATCGGCGATGCTCGGGAGTTCGGACTGGAATTGGCCACGGATATTGCCTTTCAATGCACTCCGGACCACCCCTATGTGGCGCAGCACCCTGAATGGTTTCGCTGGCGCCCGGACAGAACCGTGCAGTATGCGGAAAATCCGCCCAAAAAATATGAAGACATTTATCCGCTCAATTTTGAGAATTCCAATTGGCGCGAGTTATGGGAGGAGCTGAAAGACGTGATGGCATTCTGGGCTGATCTGGGTGTTCGCATTTTTCGCGTGGACAATCCCCACACCAAGCCCTTTGAATTCTGGGAGTGGTCTATCCGGGAAATCAAGAAGCAATATCCTGACGTTATTTTTCTGGCTGAGGCGTTTACCCGACCCAAGGTAATGTACCGCCTGGCGAAGCTGGGGTTCACGCAGTCTTACACTTACTTTGCCTGGCGCAATACCAAGTGGGAACTGGAGCAGTACTTTACGGAACTGACCCACAGCGAAGTGCATGAATATTTCCGTCCCAACTTGTGGCCCAACACTCCCGACATTCTCACGGATTACCTGCAGTCGGGAGGCAGACCCGCTTTTATGATCCGGCTGATCCTCGCGGCGACTCTTGGCGCAAATTACGGTATCTATGGTCCGGCTTTCGAACTTTGCGAAAACCGGCCGCTACGGGCGGGCAGCGAGGAATATCTTGATTCAGAGAAATATGAAATTAGAAACTGGGACCTGGAGCGCGCGGACAGCCTGAAAGCCTTAATAGCGCGAGTCAATCAAATCCGGCGCGCCAACTCTGCGCTTCAGACCAACGCACGACTGAGGTTTCATTCAACGGACAACCCGCAACTCATCGCGTACAGCAAGACAACCGAAGACCTTGCCGATTCCATACTGGTTGTGGCGAATCTCGACCCTCACCACACACAGTCCGGCTGGCTGGACCTGCCACTCGACGACTTCGAATTCGACCCTCACCAGGCCTTTCAGGTGCATGACCTGTTGACTGATAGCCGCTACCTTTGGCAGGGAGCCAGAAATTATGTGGAGTTGAATCCGCACACCATACCTGCTCACATCCTCCGAATAAAACGGCGGGTCCGTAGCGGGCGGGACTTTGACTATTTCAGGTAGTGGTTCAGGCTGGCAAGGGTGAGTATGAAGAACTCCGTTGGACTCTAGCAGAATTGGAACCTGTGAACGTCAAAAAGATGACAACGACGCGGTTGTTGCGCCACCTGGCGGAAGCGTACGGGGTTCAGGCGTCATATCAAAATATTCTTGACGGTCGGCGGCGCCAGGCCTCATCGGATGTGCTGATCAGCATCCTTCATTCGCTGGGTGCGCCTGTCACGCGACCGGAAGAGGCAGCGCGCGCTCTTAGAGAACGCCGCCAGCACATTTACTTTCGAGGTCCCGAGCCAGTTGCAGTGGTGTGGGAGGGCCGTCGGGCCATCATCAAGTTGAGGCTTCCGGTTGGCAAGGCGCTGCGCTCATGGCGATGCCTTCTGAAGTTGGAGAATGGCGAAGAAAGGCATTGGGAGATTAAGCCGGGGCAGAGCAAGGCAGCATTGCGCGCGAAGAGAGTAAACGTGGAGGGCAATCCCTATTGGGAACTGGATATGCCGCTACCCGCTGGCCTGCCCTTTGGTTATCACACGTTGTCGTTTGAAGCCGGGAGGTGCTTCTTCCGCACGCTGGTGATTTCCGCGCCAAGGGAAGCCTTTGTGGGCCCTGCACAGAAGTTGTGGGGTGGGTTCATCCCGGTATATGCGTTGCGGTCGGATTCAGACTGGGGCGTTGGTGATTTTGGAGATCTGCGAATTTTGATGGAATGGGTTCAGGCGCGGGGAGGCTCCCTGGTCGGCACGCTGCCCTTGCTCGCATCGTTCCTCGACGAACCATTTCATCCAAGTCCGTATTCTCCGGTAAGCCGTCTTTTCTGGAATGAGCTGTTTCTGGACATGAGCAGGGTCCCGGAAATGGAGCACAGCCAAGAGGCGCGTAATTTCGTGATGTCCACGGAGTTCCAGGCGGCGCGGAAAGGGTTGCAGTCTCACTCGCTTGTTGAATACCGCCAGGCGATGGCCTTGAAGCGTAGGGTGCTGGAACATCTTGTTCGCTCGATTTTTGCAAGCCCATCCGTGCGGCAGCAGCAACTTTTCGCGTACGTTGAGGCGCATGCGGACCTAAAGGATTACGCGCAGTTCCGCGCCACCTGCGACCGCCGCCGCTCCTCTTGGTGGACGTGGCCACATCGCTTGCGGGAAGGGAAGTTGAGCAGCGGCGACTACGATCTCGAAGCCATGCGTTACCACCTCTACGCGCAGTGGCTGGCGGAGGAGCAGATCAGGAGCTTTGCAAAAGGATGCGACTCGAAGGGTGCGGGTCTCTACCTGGATTTGCCGCTCGGCGTCAGTTCGGACGGGTATGATGTGTGGCGCGAGAGGGCTTCTTTTGTTCTGGACATCAGCGTCGGCTCACCCCCAGACGGTTTTTTCACGAGAGGCCAAAGCTGGGGATTCCCGCCCATGCACCCCGAGCAGATGCGCGAACACGGCTATGCTTATATTCGGAAGGCGCTTCAGCATCATCTTGCTCATGCTCGTGTTCTGCGCATCGATCACGTCATGGGCCTGCACCGCCTCTTCTGGGTACCACGGGGGTGTGAACCCAGGGACGGCGTCTACGTCCGGTATCCGGCCGAGGAGATGTACGCCATTCTCACCCTGGAGTCGGTCAGGAACCAGGCGCTGATTGTGGGCGAGGACCTGGGGACGGTTCCCGGTTACGTCAGGCCTGCCCTCGCTCGGCACAAGGTCCAACGGACGTACGTTATGCAGTTTGAGGCGACTCCGAACGTAAAGAGGCCGTTGCCCGACCCGCATGTGGACTCAGTGGCTGCGCTTAACACGCACGACATGCCACCGTTTGCAGCATTTTGGGAAGGGCTGGATGTTCAAGACCGTGTGGACCTTGGTTTGCTCGATGGCGAGGGGGCTGCCACGGAGATGTATAACCGGAGTAAGCTGAGACATGCGCTGGTGAGATTTCTCGGTTTGGGTGGACATACGGGAAGCAATCCGTCCCTGGTTGTGGTCCTGAAGACGTTGCTGGAATTTTTGGGCACGGGCCGCAACAGGACAGTGATGGTGAATCTTGAAGATTTATGGTGCGAGAGGCAGCCGCAAAATGTTCCCGGGACCTGCGATGAACGTCCCAACTGGAGACGAAAGGCGAGATACAGCCTGCAGCAGATAACGGGAATGGCGGAGGTTCGAGAAATGCTTGAGGCGCTTGATAAGGCGAGGCGCCGAAAGGAGGCTTGATGGTTACGCCCGAGAATAGTCCGATCCAGGCAGGCCAGGCGGCAGGCGAGGTTTCTCCCGTGCGCCACGACGTTTTAGCGCTGTCTGAAGACGACATTTATCTTTTCAACGAAGGGTCACACTACCGGCTCTATCAAAAGCTTGGTGCGCATTTGCGAAACGTTGATGGACAGGAAGGCGTGCATTTTGCCGTGTGGGCCCCGAATGCCGAATACGTATCGGTCATTGGAGATTTCAATGGCTGGGACAAAGATAGACATCCTCTCAGTTCGCGGGGCCAATCAGGGATCTGGGAAGGTTTTATCCCTGGGCTCGGGAGGGGTGAATTGTATAAGTATCACATTGCCTCCCGATACCATGCTTATCGCGTTGACAAAGCGGACCCGTTTGCCATCCGCAGCCAGGTGCCGCCCGCCACGGCTTCCCAGGTCTGGGACCTTCAGTACGAATGGGGGGACCGTGAGTGGATGGCAAAGCGATACCAGCGCAATTCCCTAAAGGGCCCGCAATCGATCTATGAAGTGCATCTGGGTTCCTGGGCCCGTGTGCCGGAAGAGGGCAATCGTCCGCTGAGCTATCGTGAACTGGCCAAGAAGCTGACGGATTACGTGCTGCGGACGGGCTTCACCCACGTGGAATTCCTGCCGATCATGGAACACCCGTTCAGTGGATCGTGGGGTTACCAGACGACCGGTTATTTCGCTCCTACCAGCCGCTACGGAACGCCACAAGACTTCATGTATCTGATCGACTGCCTGCACCAGCACGGGATCGGTGTTTATCTCGATTGGGTGCCATCGCACTTCCCGACAGATGAGCACGGACTCGCCTACTTTGATGGCACCCACCTTTTTGAACATGCTGATCCCCGCCAGGGTTTTCATCCCGACTGGGGGAGCTACATATTCAACTACGGGCGCAACGAAGTGCGGAGTTTCCTGATGAGCAGCGCGCTGATGTGGATGGACGTTTACCACGCGGACGGGTTGCGCGTGGATGCCGTCGCGTCCATGCTCTATCTTGATTACTCCCGAAAGGAAGGCGAATGGATTCCCAACCAGTATGGCGGGCGCGAAAATCTGGACGCCATCGGCTTCCTGCGCCGATTTAATACGGATGTCTACCAGGCGCATCCCGATACGCAGACGGTCGCTGAGGAATCGACTGCCTGGCCCATGGTGTCCCGCCCGACCTACGTTGGCGGGCTGGGGTTTGGAATGAAATGGGACATGGGATGGATGCACGACATGCTGGAATACATGAAGCAGCCGCCCATCTACAGAAAGTACCATCACAACTCGCTGACCTTCCGCATGCTTTATGCTTTCACTGAGAATTTCGTGCTTCCTCTATCGCACGACGAAGTCGTCCACGGGAAAGGGTCGCTGATTGGAAAAATGCCGGGTGATGAGTGGCAGCGGTTCGCCAACCTGCGTCTGCTGTTGGGGTGCATGTACGGCCAGCCCGGAAAGAAATTGCTCTTTATGGGCGGGGAATTTGGGCAGGTGAAAGAGTGGAACCATGATGAAAGCCTCGAATGGCACGTGCTCCAGTATCCCAGCCATTCAGGGCTGCAAAAATGGGTAGAGGACCTGAATCATATTTACCGCCGCGAGCCGGCGCTTTATGAAATCGATTCTAATCCTGCGGGGTTTGAGTGGGTCGATTGCGGCGATAGTGACCAGTCCGTTCTGACGTTCATGCGAAGGGGCGAATCCACGGACGACGTGGTCCTGGTGGCGTGTAATTTCACTCCTGTGCCCCGCACCAATTACCGGATCGGCGTGCCCCGCGGCGGCTACTGGGAGGAAATCGCGAACAGCGACGCGGACCAATATTGGGGGGGCAATTGGGGCAATCTGGGCGGAGTGGAAGCGGGCCCGGTCTCGCACCACGGGCGGCCGTGGTCGGTTTCGGTTGTACTTCCGGCGCTTTCAATACTGTTTTTCAAGAGTGAGGGATAGCGCAGATGGGTTTTCCCTTGGGCGCACACTATGTTGGAGAAGGTCGTTGTCATTTTCTGGTGTGGGCCCCCCGCGCCGGAATAGTGGAACTTCATGTGGTTGCCCCTACTGATCGAACTATCCGGATGGAACGGCACGAGCACGGTTACCACCGGGTCCTTGCGGAAGGGGTCGTTCCCGGAACGCGCTACTTCTTGCGGCTTGACGGTAAAACCGAAAGGGCTGACCCAGCGTCGCACTATCAGCCGGAAGGCGTGCACGGACCTTCGGAAGTGGTTAGTCTGTCGTCCGAGTGGAGCGACACGGGGTGGAGCGGACTCGATCTTGCCGACTATATCATCTATGAAATCCACGTCGGCGCGTACACTCAGCACGGAACATTTGAGTCGGCCGTTCCACACCTCGACGGGCTCTGCGAGCTTGGCATCACTGCCGTCGAGTTGATGCCCGTCGCGCAGTTCCCGGGCGGCAGGAACTGGGGGTATGATGGAACCTTCCTGTTCGCAGTACAGAATTCTTATGGAGGGCCAGCAGGGCTGAAGGCATTTGTCGAAGCCTGCCACCAGCGCGGCCTGGCCGTGGTTCTTGACGTGGTTTACAACCATCTTGGGCCGGAAGGTAACTACCTCGCTGAGTTTGGGCCGTACTTCACCGACAGGTATCGAACCCCCTGGGGGCCGGCAATCAATTTCGATGGCCCGCAAAGTGACGAAGTTCGCCGTTTCTTCATCCAAAACGCACTTTACTGGACGAAAGAATTTCATATCGATGCGCTCAGGCTGGATGCGGTCCATGCAATCGTGGACCCATCCGCCCGGCCGATTCTTGAAGAACTCGGCGTGGCAATCCATCGGCAGGCGCGAGAGCTCAAGCGCCAGATCCACGTGATCGCCGAAAGCGACCGCAACGATTCAAAGCTTCTTCGAGGCCCCGATGAGGGCGGATATGGCCTGGACGCCCAGTGGAGCGACGACTTCCACCATGCGCTGCATACTCTGCTGACCTCTGAGCGGAACGGCTACTACAGTGATTTCGGAACGGTGGCACAACTCGCGGCGGCCTATCGTGAAGGCTTTGTTTATTCCGGACAGTATTCGGTTTACCGCGAAAGGCGGCACGGAAACTCTTCAAAAGGGCTTCCTCCGGAGAAGTTCGTCGTGTTTGCGCAGAATCACGACCAGGTGGGCAACAGACTGCTGGGCGAGCGTCTGAGCCAGATCATTTCATTCGAGGCCTTAAAGGTGGCTCTATCCGCGGTGCTGCTGTCTCCTTTCACTCCTCTGCTCTTTATGGGAGAGGAATACGGTGAGCACGCTCCCTTCAGGTATTTTGTGAGCCATTCCGATCCGGAGCTAATCGAGGTCGTGCGAAAAGGGCGCCAGGACGAATTTGCCGGGTTCGATTGGGCGGGCCAGATTCCTGATCCGCAGAGCGACCAGACGTTCCAGGAATGCAAGCTGAATCACGCCTTAAAGTCGCGGGGCAACCATAAGACACTTTATGCTTTCGTTCGAGAATTGATTCGGTTGCGGAAACAAATGTCCGGGCTGTCAGGGACCTGCCGGGAGGAGATGGAGGCGATTGCGTTTGAAAGAGAGAAGGTCCTTTGGCTAAGACGATGGCGAACCGGAAGCCAGGTTGTAATCGTTATCAGCTTCGCGGATGGACCGGTTGCTGTGGTGCTTCCTTTCCCGAAAGCTCGTTTCAACAAAATTCTGGACTCTGCAGAGCAGCAGTGGCACGGCGGTGGGAGCCTGTGGCCAGAGCTGCTGGAAGCGGACGGGAATGGCGCCCTCACCATCGCCCCGAGCTCGATAGCCCTTTTCCAATCTAACTGACAGAACGAAGCAAGCTCATGCCAGATAGGTACATTTGTATCCACGGACATTTCTACCAGCCACCGCGCGAAAATCCCTGGCTGGAAGCCATTGAAATCCAGGACTCGGCGTTTCCCTATCACGACTGGAACGAACGTATTTCAGCCGAATGTTACGGGCCAAATGCCTCCTCGCGGATCCTGGATGGAGACGGGCGCATTCAGAAAATTGTCAACAACTATTCAAGGATCAGCTTCAACTTTGGTCCGACTCTGTTGATGTGGCTGGCGACGAACGCTCCGTATGTGTATCGGGCCGTTCTGTCAGCCGACCAGGACAGTCAGAAATATTACTCGGGTCACGGATCGGCCATGGCCCAGGCATATAACCACATGATTATGCCGCTGGCGAACAGGAGGGACAAGGAGACCCAGGTTATCTGGGGAATCCGGGACTTTGAACACCGCTTCAGACGGCAGCCGGAGGGGATGTGGTTGCCCGAAACTGCGGTTGACTTGGAAACCCTGGACGTGCTGGCACAGCAGGGCATCCAGTACACGGTGCTTTCACCGTACCAGGCACGCCGAACGCGGGCAATCGGCGCTCGCAACTGGCGAGACGTGAGCGGAGGCCGCGTGGACCCTTCGGTTGCCTATCGCGTGCGGCTTCGCTACGGCCGATCGATTAATGTGTTCTTCTACGACGGGCCGATTTCCCAAGCGGTTGCTTTTGAAGGGTTGCTCGCGAGTGGCGAACGGCTGGCAGACCGGCTGCTCGGTGCCTTTTCAGACGAGCGCGAAGGGCCTCAGTTGGTCCACATTGCAACGGACGGGGAGACCTATGGACATCACCACGCTTACGGCGACATGGCGCTTGCCTACGCCTTGAACTTCATTGGTACACAGGAGTCCTTCAAACTGACGAACTACGGCGAATTTCTGGAACTGCACCCGCCAGTCCACGAAGCGCGGATATTCGATAAGAGCTCCTGGAGTTGTCCTCACGGAGTGGAGCGATGGAGAAGTGATTGTGGCTGCAACACCGGTGGGCACGAAGGGTGGAACCAGAAGTGGCGGGCGCCCCTTCGGGAAGCCCTGGACTGGCTGCGTGACACCATCAACACATCCTTTGGAAGGAAGGGGAAAGAGTTCTTCAAGGACCCCTGGGCGGCACGCAATGGCTATATTGACGTCATTTTGGACCGCTCGCAGGAGAGCGTTCAGTGCTTCCTGGATAAATATGGCGACGGCCCTCTCAATGCGGAGAAGAGTGTCGGGGCCCTCAAGCTGATGGAACTGCAGCGGCACCTGATGCTGATGTACACAAGCTGTGGGTGGTTTTTCGACGAACTGTCCGGCATCGAAACGGTCCAGGTGATTCAATACGCGGCACGCGCGCTCCAGTTAGCCGAAGAGATCTTCTCAAAGCGTTTTGAAGCCAGCTTTCTCGATCTGCTTGAGAAGGCCGTGAGCAATATTCCGGAACACGAGAATGGCAGAGTGATTTTTGAAAAGTTCGTCCGTCCGTCCGCCATCGATCTGCTGAAGGTGGGCGCCCACTATGCTGTAAGCTCGCTGTTCGAGCCTTTCAACCACGAGACAAGAATCTATTGCTATGCGGTTGACCGCCAGGACTACAAAGTTCTGAACGAAGGGAAAACGCGGCTGGCGCTCGGCCGGGCTCAGATCACCTCGGATATCACGAGGGAAATGTCACAAGTCAGTTTCGGGGTCCTACATCTTGGTGACCACAACGTGAGCGGCGGTGTCAGGAAATTTCTTGATGAAAATCAATATGAGGGGATGGTAAACGAGATCAGCGACAGTTTCGAGCGGGGAGATCTTGCCGAGAGACTTAGGACTGTCGACCAGCATTTCGGTTCCGGGACCTACACCCTCAAGCTGCTGTTTCGCGACCAGCAACAACGTATTCTCAAGCTTATTCTGCAGTCTGCTCTGGTGGACGCCGAGGCTGCATATCGCGGGATTTACGAAGGTGAGGCCCCGTTGATGCATTTTGTCACATCGCTCGGAATGGCCCAGCCAAGCCATTTTCGAATTGCCGCAGAGTTTACTCTTAACTCCGAGTTGAGGCGGCTTCTCGAGTCTGAGAATCTGGACGCGGATCAGGTCCGCGCGCTGCTCGATGAGATGCGGCGGGCCGGCGTCCCATGGGACGAGGCGCCGCTGGAAATCGCCATACGGCGGAACCTGGAACGACTCGCAGCAGCGTCTTTTGACGCTCCGGATGATATCCAGCGGCTTCAGGCCTTTCGATCGGCGGTCGAGATTGCCGGGATGTTGCCGTTCAAAGTGGTGCTTTGGCAGCCGCAAAATGTTTTCTACGAAATTCTGCAGCGGCGATATGAGGAAGCCAGGACGCAGGCTGCCGCGGGTGATAGGGCGGCCCAGGAGTGGCTTGAGTCTTTTCTTGCTCTGGGTACAAAACTGAGTGTTTACGTGGGTTAGACATAATGCGATTGCTGGCCGTTCCAGCAGCGACCTATCGGATTCAGTTCAACCTGAATTTCAGGTTCAGCGACGCAAAGGACCTGGTTCCCTACCTGCACGATCTGGGCATCACCCACCTGTATGCTTCGCCGCGTTTCAAGGCGGGGAAGGGGAGCTCGCATGGATATGACGTGGCTGATCCTCACCGCATCAATTCTGAACTCGGGACCGAAGAGGAACTTTATGACCTGATCCTCAAGCTGAAGAATTACGGGATGGGGCTGCTCCTGGATATCGTTCCCAATCACATGGTGGCGAGCTCGGAGAATCCGTGGTGGCGGGACGTGCTTGAGAACGGCGCGACATCCGAATTTGCCCGGTACTTTGATATTGACTGGCATCCGGCAACGGGTAAGGGTCTGTTTCTACAAGACAATAAAGTCTTGATTCCGGTTCTTGGCCACCTGTACGGGAAGGTGCTCGAAAACCAGGAACTGACCCTGAAGCTGGACGAAAATGGATTTTATGTCCGCTATTACGAGCGCCGCTTTCCACTGAATCCCAGCACTTACCGCGTGATTCTGGAACGCTGCCTGGACGACATCCGCACGGCGAAAGAGTTCGATTCTTCTCTGGCGGATGAGGTCTCCCGCGTGCTGGATGCGGTCGAGGGGCTGCCGGAGTCGAAAGGCTCGGCTCAGGAGCGGATCAAGTACCGCCGCGAGACCCACAAATGGATCAAGGACCGCTTGTGGGACCTCTACCGCCATTCACCGGGCGTGAAGCGCTGCCTGGACGAGACCCTCCGATTTTTTAATGGTACTTCCGGCGAGGCAAGCAGCTTCGAGCCGCTGGACCGACTTCTGTCTATGCAAGCCTATCGGTTGGCCGACTGGAAGATGGCCGCGGAAGAAATCAATTACCGGCGTTTTTTTGACATCAATGAGCTGGTGGGATTGAGGGTGGAGGACCACCGAGTGTTTGATGACCGGCACCGCCTGATCGTTGAACTTGCCAGGAAGGAGGAAGGGATCGGTCTCCGCGTAGACCACGTGGACGGTCTTCTCGATCCGACCCGTTATCTGGAACGCTTGCGAGACGCAACCGCAGCGAGAGAGGAGAGCCGCAACCCGGTGCACCGCTACCTGATTGTTGAGAAAATCCTCGGGCGGGATGAACCGCTGCCAGAGGATTGGCCCGTGGCAGGGTCAACCGGCTACGACTTTCTGAACGCCGTGAACGGTTTGTTCGTGGACCCGACCGGACTCAGCCGCATCGAGAAGGACTTCCACCGCTTTACGGGATTCCATCTCAGCTATGCCGATGTCTGTTATACGCGAAACAAGCAGGTGATTTTCCAGCTTTTTGCCGGCGAACTGGCATCCTTTGCCCATTCACTGGCAAGGCTGGCGTCGCAGGACCGCCATGCCAGAGATGTCCCGCTCCCTGAACTCGTCCGGGCGTTTGTGGAGGTTACTGCGTGCCTTCCCGTGTACAGGACGTATATCAGGAGTTTCTTCATCAGCGATCACGATCGCTCCTACCTTGAATGGACCCTGGAGACGGCCCGGCGCCGGACTTCCCCCGAGGAGGTCAGCGGCGCCGCCTGGGATTTCTTGCGCCGGATTCTGTTTCTTGACCCACAGTCTTACGCCCGGGACCAGCGAAAGCCGTGGCTTCAGTTTGTCATGCGATGGCAGCAGTTCACCAGCCCCGTGATGGCAAAAGGATTGGAAGATACCGCGTCGTATGTTTACAGCTCTCTGATTTCCCTGAACGAAGTGGGCGGAGACTCGTTGCGCGAAAAGCTGCCTGATGATGTTCCGGCTTTTCACGGCTTTAACCAGGCCCGGCTTGCCCGTTGGCCGCACACGATGAATTCAACCTCGACGCATGACACAAAGCGAAACGAAGATGTGCGGGCGCGCATCAACGTGCTTTCTGAAATTGACCGGGTGTGGCTGCCTCGCTTGCACCGATGGAGCAAATGGAATCAGCCGCACAAGCCGGAATACGATGGCAAGCGCGTTCCGGACAATAACGAAGAGTCCCTGTTGTACCAGACCCTGCTGGGCGCGTGGCCGCTTGACCGCGCAGAGGAACCGGCGTTCCTGGATCGAGTGGTCTCCTTCATGGAGAAGGCCCTGCGCGAAGCCAAGACCCACACCAGTTGGATTAATCCTGATGTGGAATACGAAAAAGCTGTCGAACAATTCATACGGAGCTCCGTGGTTCCCGGCAGCCGCAGCAGGTTCATGGAGGACTTCCATGAATTACGCAATGCCATCGCGTTCTACGGTTGTCTGAATGCTCTTTCGCAGACCCTCCTGAAGATCACGTCGCCAGGCGTTCCGGATTTTTACCAGGGAACTGAGTTGTGGGAGTTCAGTCTGGCCGATCCCGACAATCGGCGGCCGGTCGACTTTGAGAAGAGGGTCAGGATGATGGACGAGATCAGATCTCGAGAGGCGAATGCTCCGGATGAGCTGTTGAAGGACCTGGTCACGAATTGGCAGGATGGGAGGATCAAGCTTTATCTGATTCGCAAAGCTTTGAATTTCCGGCTTGCCCACAAAGAACTCTTCGCGGCCGGTGAATACATCCCGCTGGAAGGTGTTGGGCAGAGGCGGGATTCGGTGGTGGCGTTCGGGCGCCGCCGCCGGAAGGATTGGGTGATGGTTGCCGTGCCCCGCCTTGTTGCGGGCGCGCTCCGCAGACGAAAGTCCTTGTTGCCGAGGGCAAACTGGCCGGCGCTGAGGATTATCCTGCCGAGTGAATGCCCACTCCGGTGGAGAAACATCTTTACGCGCAGCAGCGTGTGTGCCAGGCGCGGCCGCGACGGCCAAATCGAGCTGCCGCTCAGTGGAATGCTCGACAGGTTCCCGTCCGTCATGCTGGAACCTGAACCGGAGAAAAGTCCGGCGCGATAAGGACAATAGCCTGCCCGTGCGGACCTGTTTTCAGGTGAAAGCTTATATGCCTGCTGCTCTAGCGCAGTGTGGCAGAGCGCATGGGCTGCGAAATTTGGGTCGAAGCCTGCCATGGCTGCACATGGCCGCGCGAAAAGAAGTCGCCGGCGGTCAGCGTGATCATAATAGCCAGCCAGAAGAGGGCTGCAAACAAAACCAGACGGACCATTGAGGCGCTCCAGCGGAGATGCATGAAGAAGGCAGCCACCAAAGATGCTTTGCCGATGGCGATCACCAGCGCGACAACGGTATTCCAGCGGCCAAGATCGATGTACGCAATCTGCCATGTCACCACGGTGAGGATCAGGAGGGTGATAAAGACAAAGGCATAAAGTTTCAGCGGCGCGATGTGTTCTGACATTAGAAATGTGCTCCAAGTAAATACAGTAATGGGAACAGAAATATCCAGATAATATCGACGAAATGCCAATAAAGTCCGAACATCTCAATGGGGTTGTACCGCTCGGCAGAAAACCTTCCTTTCCACGCCATATAGAGAAGGACCACCATGATTCCTTCGCCTACAATCATGTGGGTTGCGTGAATACCGGTGAGGATAAAGTAAAAGCAAAAGAACATGGCCACCTGGTTGGTGTGAGGGCCGGCATATGTCCAATGCAGCCCGGGGGCGAAACCTTCCTTGTAATCGTGGATCCACTCCAGCACGAACTTTATAAACAGGAAGACGCACCCCAGGAGCATGGTTGACACAAGGTAGGCCATGAGTTGCTTGCGTTTGCCGGTCTGCGCTGCGTGGACCGCCAGGGCCATGGTTAAGCTGCTGCAAATAAGAACAGCCGTGTTGATGGCCCCGATGGGAGTATTCAGGTGATGGCTTCCAATCTCAAAAGCCGTCGTATATAGGTTCCGATAGACCGTATAGGATGTGAAGACGGCCCCAAAGAACATGATTTCCGTGGCCAGGAATATCCACATTCCGAGGCTTGACGCCTCATGTTGTTGCGTCCGGTCATCAAACTGTTCGTAAACGGCGGTTTGGGTGTTATGCAACTGGTATTCCCTCCGCGAGGCGATCATACCCATACGGCTCTTCGGTGACGACCGGCGTTTCCTCGAAATTATGCGTGATGGGTGGAGAGGAGGTGGTCCACTCCAGGCCGGTCGATTTCCAGGGGTTGGGGCCTGCAATGGGTCCGTAGCGCGCGGACCATGCCAGATAGATCAGGGGAATGATGTACCCAAGCCCAAGGATTGAAGCTCCGGCAGTCGAGACGACGTTCAGCGTGTGGAACTCGGCCGGGTAGACTGCATACCGGCGGGGCATGCCCAGGTAGCCCAGGATGAATTGCGGGAAGAAGGTGAGGTTGAATCCAACAAAGATGATGATGGCTGCAACTCTTGCCCACCCGTCCGGGTACAGGCGTCCGGTCATTTTGGGCCACCAGTAGTGGATCCCTCCCAGGTAGCCCATGACGGCGCCGCCGACCATGATGTAATGGAAATGCGCGATGACGAAGTAAGTGTCATGAACGTGCTGGTCCAGTCCCATGCTGGCCAGATACAGGCCGGTCAACCCGCCGATGGTAAAGAGCCCGATGAAACCAAGCGCATAGAGCATTGGAGCTTCATAGGAAATGGACCCTTTATAGAGGGTCGCTGTCCAGTTGAAGACCTTGATTGCGGATGGGATGGCCACGGCCATGCTGAGGGCAGAGAACACCAGGCCGGCATAGACGGACTGGCCGCTGACGAACATGTGGTGTCCCCACACCAGGAAACCGATCGCGGCGATTGCGATGCTCGAAAAGGCAACGAAATGGTAGCCGAAGATCTTCTTCTTCGAAAAGGTGGGGATCAGCTCACTGATGACTCCCATTGACGGCAGAATCATGACATACACGGCGGGATGGGAGTAGAACCAGAAAAGGTGCTGGAAGAGGACGGGATCTCCGCCAAGGGCGGGATCAAAGATACCGACATGGAAAAACCGCTCGATACCCATCAGGGCGAGGGAAATAGCGACCACCGGCGTTCCGATGATAAAGATGATGCTGGCCGCATACATGGACCAGACAAAGAGCGGCAGGCGGAACCAGGTCAGGCCGGGGGCGCGCATCTTGTGAATGGTTACGACAAAATTCAGGCCGGTAAGTATTGACGAAAAGCCCGCAATAAACACGCCGCCAGCGGCGGCCATCACATGGGTGTTGAGGTACAGGCTGCTCAAAGGCGTATAAAAGGTCCAGCCGGTATCAACGCCGCCGGCAACCACTGCGTACACCATCAGTGATCCGCCGGTCATAAAGATGTACCAGCTCAACAGGTTCAACCGGGGGAAAGCGACGTCGCGGGCGCCGAGCATCATGGGAAGCAGGAAGTTGCCCAGCACGGCAGGGATCGAGGGCACCAGGAAGAAAAAGACCATGATGATCCCGTGGATGCTGAACAGCTTGTTGTAGGTTTCCGGCTCGAGCAGCAGGCCCTGCGGCTCAAGCAAATTCAGCCGCATCAGAGTGGCCGCCACACCACCGATGGTAAAGAAGAACGTAATTGCCATCAGGTAAAGCCAGGCAATCCGCTTGTGGTCTGTGGTTAGCAACCACGATTTAATGCCGTAGTCCACATTCAGGTAATGAATGCGCGGCTCAATCGCGACTTCTGCGCTACTCATGGTGTCCCCAAATTCCTTTCTTTTGATGCCAGCGATTTGATGTAGGCCGTGATCTGCAGGATCTGCTCTTCGGTCACCTGGCCTTTAAACGTGGGCATAATCGCTGGATATCCGTTGACAATCTGGGAGCTCGGGTCCAGGATCGACTGGCGAATATAGGCATCGTCAGCCAACACCGTCTGGCCGTCCGACAGCTTGACCTGCTTGCCATAGAGTCCTACGAACGCAGGACCTTTTCCCGTGCCATGGCAGGTGATGCACCCATACTGATGATAGAGAGTTTCGCCCTTTTCGACCATGGTAGTGCCTGTCACCCCGCTGTTGAGCCACCTCTGGTAATCTTCCTGGGTCATGACGTACACCCACCCCGCCATCAAAGAATGCCCCATCCCGCAATATTGATCGCAAAACAGGTGGTATTTGCCCGGTTTGGTCGCTTCGAACCATTCGGTGGTGTAGCGGCCCGGCACCACGTCCATCTTCATCCGGAAGGCGGGAACGGAAAAGTCATGGATGACATCCTGGGACGTCATGGTGAGCTTGACCGGAACTCCGACCGGCATGTGCAGGGCATTGATTTCGCGCTTCCCATTCGTGTGTTCGACATGCCACATCCATTGTTTTCCGATGACGAACACTTCCGTGGCATCCTTGGGCGGTGTTGCGTTGCTGACAAAAATTTTGGCGCCCCAGAAATACATGATGGCGACCAGTATCATGGGAATGACCGTCCAGGTGACCTCAAGCGGAATATTGTTAGTGACCTGATTTTTCGGCGGCGCCTCGTCATTCGCGCGCCGGCGGTATTTGACAGCGAAATAGAAAATCAGCAGGAAGATGAGCGTGCCGAAGAAAACTGACACCGCCGTCAGAAAATAAAAAAGGTGGTCAACCGCTGGAGCAATGGTCGAAGCCTGCTGCGGAAATAACGGGAAAGCTTGTGGCATTTTATTCTTTCACCCTCTCCAGTTCAGGCCCACTCACGCGAAACATATTGTTCTACCTCCCGACCCGTACAGACTCCTGTGCGGCGAGCTGCCCGCGCTGATTGGAGGGCTTGCTTCGAAACAGGACCAGTAACAACACGCCCAGAATAATTATGGTTGCCAGACCGCCAATAAAGAGGACGCGGGAGATGATCAGGCTGTATCTCCCCTGGGCCACATCGTAATGGCTGCAATAAAGCAGGATGGCATCGACGGGATTTCCAATCTTTCCGTGTGACGCTTCCACCAGGGCCAGGCGGACTGCGCCGGCCGGATATCGAATGCCGTAAAGATACTGCGAAACCTTGCCCTGAGGCGTTAAGACGACGATGGCCGTGGCATGGGAGAACTGTTCGGTTTTGGGATCGTAATTATATCGAAACCCCAGCGCTTTGGTCAGCGCGGAGATCGAGCCTTCGTCTCCAGTCAGGAAGTGCCATCCAGCGGCCGCGCCTTTGCGGTTGTACATGGAAAGGTACGTGGCCCTCTTCGCATAGGCCTGATTGGATGAGTCCCTTGGATCAAAGCTGACCGTCAGCACATTATACTCATCGCCGATGTTGAACCGGACCTCCCTGAGACTCTCCAGAAGTCCGTTTTCCACCATGGGGCAGAGCTGCGGGCAGTTAAAATAAATCAGGGAGACGATGACGGGTTTCTGGCCGAAATAGTCGCCCAGGCGAACCGTCTTCCCGGTCTCGTCGCGGAAGACGAGGTCCAGGGGAACCTGGTTGTTCAAGCGCTGGTCAATGCCGACGTTTTTCAGTTCGGGAGGCACCACCTTTGAATTCTGGGCAGTAGCTCCTCCCTCCGGAGGACCCTGAAATCCGCGGGCTTGAAGAATTTTAGAAACTTGTCCGCTTGCAACGGACGGGTACACAGCGCCGATGAGCAGGCACAGCGCGAAAATGACGCCCAGTTTTACCGGCCGGCAGCCGCGCAGACCAGGCCGTGCGGCGTCGGACCTGTCCTGAATAAACTCTACAGCCATAATAAACCCTGACTTTCTGGCAGCCTGCTGACCACCGGCTTCGGCGTTTGCCCTAATTTTGCGGCATGTAGCCCTGCGGGACCTCGTACTGCTGCACTTCCCCAGGCTGCACCGCACCCTTCGGTGTTTTGCTGTTGCGTACCGGAAGGCCGCGCTGGAGCAGGATGGTCATAGCACGTTGTATTGGAATTCGAACCACGCCGTCCTTCCGGTCGACCCACCCATAGGAGTCGAGAACCCCGCGTTGATCTTTCAGATAGCCGGCCAGGTCCTCAACGGGATGCGTTTGAAGTTGCGGCATGCCCGGAGGCGGCAGAACGCGGCCACGTGATATCGACGATTGCGGGGGAGCATAGTTCTCGTGATTCTTAAAGTAGACGAGGGTCCCCCAGCTTACCAGGAATCCAGCCACGACGGCTATGGCGAGGCCCGCCGCAAAAATCAGAATATACCGCGGCACAGCCTCGCGGGTTTCGTGCCGGTGCTTCGGATTTTCAGAATGGGTCGTGTTCTCATCCATGCTGAACCACTCCCTTAAACCGTCGGTTGGGCCATGCTGACTGTGCCCCTGCGCGATGTTATTCGAGGATCATTCAAGGGGAGACGCGGCATGGCCTTAAGCTGGCGAATGAAGAACGCCAGCCACAATCCACCCACCCCGAAAGGCGCAACAATATCAATCCAGTGGATGTGCGGCCCCAGCGGATAGAAGGCAGGCATGATGAACCAGTAGAGGTCAATCCAGGTCATCACCACCAGACCGCTACCCACCGCAGCCAGGGCCCTCATGTGCTGCTTGACGGGCCGATTCAGGAGCAGGACAAAAGGCACCGCAAAGTGGAAGAGGATGATGAACAGCGCCACCGACGCCCATCCCCCGGTGCCTCGAACGGTATACCAGAAGTTCTCGTCCTGCAGGTTGCCTGCCCAGATGATCAGAAACTGAGAGAAAGACAGGTATGCCCAGAGCATCACGAAGGTCAGCAGGATATTACCCAAATCTCTGAAATTCTTTGGATCAATGACCCCTTCGTGCGGCTTGTGCTTCGCCAGAACCATGGAGACAATAATCGTAAACGACAGCGCCGCCAGCACCGGCATGATGATAAAAATCATGCCAAAGATCGTCGAGAAAAACTTGGGCTCGAGGGACATCACCCAATCGAAAGACGCCCAACTGATCGTGGCGCAATAGATCAGCAGTCCCGGAGCGCTGAGGTTGTTGAATTGCCGCAGAAAAGTTCTCTCCGGCTCCAGGTCCTGCCGCCTGGAGAACTTGTTCAGGAAGTATGCAAAGCCGATCCAGCAGGCGAAGTAAAGGATCGCCCGGCCGTAATAAAATGGCGTGCTGAGATAAAATGCCTTGAAGGAGCCTGCGGCGACAGCCGGATAGACCTGAGGATCCCGGTGGCCGATCAGCAGGGGAATAAACAGCAAGGCCAGCAAAGGAATGGTCCGGGTGGCGGCTTCGAGGGTGCGCCGGATGACAAATCCCCATTTGCCTCCCACCAGATGGTGGAGCATCAGGATTGCAAAGCACCCTACGGCCACCAACAACCAGAGAAGATATCCGACGAGATAGGCCCGAAGAAACCCCGTCCAGTTGGAAAAGGCTGCGAATATGCACGCCGCCGAAGCGACCACGCCGACCGCGAGAGACCAGCGCTGGGCGCGATCGAGTCCGGGCTTGAGGGTGTCTCCGTTCATTGTGCCGATCCTTGAAGTTTCGTGAGTTCTTGCGGCGGAACATCGCTTACGCGAGCGTTCTGGCTCAGTTGCAGGGCGCGAATATAGGCCGCGATGCACCAGCGGTCCCTGGGAGAAACGCGCCCTGCATAGCTGTACATGGTCCCGTAACCGTTGGTCATGACATCAAAGAAATGGCCTACCGGCGCCTTCATCAGGCGGTCAATGTGATAGGAAGGCGGCGGTGGAAAGCCCCTTTGCACGATCATCCCATTGCCGGACCCCGTGTAATCGTGGCAGGGGGCGCAGTAGACGTTGAATCGCTCATGGCCGCGCTCGAGTTCCTTCTGGGTAATCGGAAATGGAAAGACGTCAGCCACCTGGCCGTTGATTTTGCCGGTGTAATACAACTCATCGGTCCTTAACTGTCCTCTCGCCACGGTTCCAGGAACCACGGGCCGCTCTGAGCGCCCGTCATTGAAGAAGCTGCTGGGCTCGAGTCCTTTGTACTTCGGCTGAATGTGCATATCCAGACGGCATCCGGTCATCAAAACGGCGAGCAGCGCCACAGCGGTCCATTGCAGGGCCGTTCGGGCGCGGCTGTCGATGGGGAAGGCCCCCGGAACGGACGCAGAAGAGGCTGCCCTGATGACGTGTTGTGCCTGGCCCCTGTTAGCTTTCAACTTCCGATACCTCGCGAGGATTGAGTTCGTTCAGAAACTGCCGTGTCCGCTCCAGTTCAAAATGGGGGTCCTCCGCTTCGATCAGCAGGAAAAACCGGTCTTTGCTGGCCAGCGCAAATCGCTCGACGTTGAACGCAGGATGATAAGGAGAGGGCAGACCGTTGAGCGCGATCATGCCGAAGGTGGTCGCCAACGCAGCGCACAGAATCGTCAGTTCGAACGTGATAGGTATGAAGGCCGGCCAACTGTCCCAGGGCTTGCCGCCGATGTTCAGCGGATATCCGATGACGTTGGGCCACCACTGCAGAAAGAAGCCCCCGCAGCACCCGAACAAGCCTCCACAGAAAACGATGATCGGCAGCCTGGTCTTCTCGACCCCGATGGCTTCAGCAAGTCCTTCGATGGGGAAAGGCGAGTACGCATCCAGGCGCTTGTAACCGGCTTCGGTGGCGAGCTTGCTCGCTTCCAGAAGTTCCTCCGCCGAAATGAACTCGGCCATCAGTCCGTAAAGGGAATTCATCCTGATCATTTAAGGTGTGGCCTCCTCTGTGGTCTTGTGGACCAGATCCCGCATTTCGAAGATCGAGATCATGGGAAGGAAGCGGATAAAAAGGTAGAAGAGCGTAAAGAAGAAGCCGATGGTGCCGACAAAGACGATCCAATCCCAGCGCGTCGGGACGAACATTCCCCAGGACGAGGGGACAAAATCGCGATGCAGGGCGGTGACGATAATCATGTAGCGTTCCATCCACATGCCGGTCTGCACGGAGAAGGACAGCAGGAAAAGGTAGAGCGGGTTGCGCCGGATGCGCGATGACCACAGCAACTGCGGGATGACGAGGTTCACGGCGATCAGCACCCAGTAAACAGTCGCGTAAGGCCCGGTCATCCTGTTCATGATCATGTAAACGTCAAACTTGTTGCCGCCGTAAAACGCCATGAAGGTTTCCATAACGTAGCTGTAGGCGACAATCAGCCCCGTGGCCAGCATGATCTTGCCCATGTTGTCCAGGTGGCGGATGGTGAGGAAGTCTTCGAGGCCATAGTATTTCCGCAAGGGCACGGCCAGCGCAATCACCATGGCGAAGCCGGAATAGATGGCGCCCGCAACGAAATAGGGAGGGAAGATCGTGCTGTGCCAGCCTGGAAGGATGGCAATGGTGAAGTCGAAGCTCACCACAGTGTGGACAGAAACAACCAGCGGCGTTGCGATCCCCGCGAGCAGCAGGCCCGCCATTTCATACCGCTCCCAGTGGCGCGCCGAACCTCTCCAGCCCAAGGCAAAAATTCCGTAGATGATCTGCTTGAACCGCTTGGTGGCGCGGTCCCGAACCGTCGCAAGATCGGGGATCAACCCGACATACCAGAACAGCAGGGAAACGGTCGCGTACGTGGAAACTGCAAAAACGTCCCAGACCAGCGGACTGCGGAACTGCGGCCAGACACCCATCGTGTCCGGGTAGGGAAGCAGCCAGTAGAAAAGCCACGGCCGGCCCATGTGCAGCAGAGGAAACATGCCCGCGCAGGCCACGGCAAACAGAGTCATGGCCTCGGCAAACCGGTTGATGGAGGTGCGCCATCTTTGGCGCATCAGCAACAGAAAGGCTGAAATCAGCGTGCCGGCGTGGCCGATTCCGATCCACCAGACGAAATTCGTGATGGCGTAGCCCCAGCCCACCGGAATGTTGATGCCCCATACGCCCACGCCATAGGCCATCAGGACCGTGATGCCGATGTTGAGCCCAATGAAGAGCGCCACGGCGGTCGCGAATCCCACCTTATATTTGTTGCCGGTGCCCCGCGTTAAGACAATGGCGCTGATTTTGTCGGTGACGGACCCGTACGTGTGGCCGGGGGCAAGGACGTCGCTTCCCGGGACGACCAGGGTACCCACGTCTTCGGGTTCTCTAACGGACATCCCCTTGCTCCTTGATCTCCGGATTCGGATTTCGCAGCGTTGCCAGATACGAGGTCCGTGGACGTATGTTCAAATCGGCTAACAAAACGTAGTTCCTCGATTGCGCCTTCTGGGCTGCAACTTTGCTCTTGGGATCGTTCTTATTTCCGAAAATAATCGCCTGGGTGGGGCAAGCCTGCTGACAGGCGGTAACCACTTCGCCGTCCTGAATGGTGCGATTTTCTTCCTGCGTCCTGATTTCGGCTTCCTTGATGCGCTGCACGCAGTAAGTGCATTTCTCCATCACCCCGCGGCTGCGGACCGAAACGTCCGGGTTCCGCACGCCGTAAAGGCTGGGCGTCTGCCAGTCGGAAAAGAGATAAAAATTAAACCTTCTCACCTTGTAGGGGCAGTTGTTCGAGCAGTAGCGCGTACCGACACAGCGGTTGTAAACCATCAGGTTGAGCCCTTCGGGACTGTGCACGGTGGCCCCCACCGGGCACACATATTCGCAAGGCGCATTTTCACAGTGCATACAGGGCATCACCACACGATAGGTTTCCGGGTTCTCGAGGCCGCCGCGCCAGTACGTGTCCACCCGGATCCACTGCATGATGCGCCCTTTGTCCACCTGGTCTTTGCCAACCACCGCGATGTTGTTCTCGGCATAGCAGGCGATCACGCAGGAATTGCAGCCCACGCAGCTATTCAGATCAATCGCCATGGCCCACTGATATCCCGTGCTGTAGTCATACTGGGGATAGAGGTTGGGGGCCTGGACCGTTTCTTCGGCCGGGTCCGCCGCAAAATCGGGGTCTGAACGAAACTCGTCGAGACTTGCAACCCGCACCAGCTCACGCTCGAAGGCGCTCTTGCTCTCCTCCTCCTGCTTGCGGCCGCCCGCGTTGATAATGTTGTGGCGCTGCATGGTCACAAGATGGTAACGCTCGCCGGTTTTCCGCGGCTGCGAAATCGGCCCGAAGCCGGGCTTATCGGAGGTCCAGATGGAATAGGCGTTGAATCCTGTTCCATTGCCCACGTGGCCCGCGCGGGAGCGGCCGTAGCCGAAGCTGACCGTCACACAGCCGTCCGCGTGGCCGGGAAGGATCCAGACGGGGAGACGAAGCTTGCGCCCCTCGTAAGCGATCTCCACCACATCGCCATTCGTGACGCCCAGTTGCTCGGCGGCGGCAAGGCTGATAAAGGCTGCGTTGTCCCAGGTCATGGTGGTCAGCGGCTTGGGCAGTTCCTGGAGCCAGGAATTATTGGTGAAGCTGCCGTCCCAGACGGTCGGGTCGGGGCGGAAGCTAATCTCCATTGGACCGGCGCCCGCGCTCCCGCCGTTTGCGCGCCCGCCCAGGGCAGCGGCGAAGCCGGGCTTGGCGGTCACGGTCCTGGCCGGGAAGGCGGTCCCTGCGATCACGCCTTTTTCGAGGGCGGTCTCCCAGAAAGTTTCGTACTCAACGGAGGTTGTGAGTTTCTGGTCAGACCAGTAGCCGCGGACCCAGTCGTGCGGAGTGCGGCCAGGGTCTCCGAGAAGCGCTCCCAGGATTTCATGCGGGGAATGGTTGCCATAGAGCGGCGCAATCAGCGGCTGAACGATGCACGCCGTACCGTCGTAAGCGCGTTCGTCGCTCCACGATTCCAGGAAATGGGTCTGAGGAACCAGCCAGTGGCAGCGGTAAGACGTTTCATCATTATAAATTCCCAGCCGCAGGCGGAGGCTGACGCGATCGAGCGCCTTTTCAAAGTCCAGATCGGCGGGAGCGTTGTAGACCGGATTGCCGCCGATGATCAACAGGGTTTCGACCTTACCGGAATTCATGTCGCCCGCGAGTTCCCGGATGGATTCCATCTCGTTGACCGGCCGCGCTTCAATCGGGGCCGTGTGGATGACCGTTTTGCCGTTGTTGCCGAGCGCCGCGTTGATGGCGTGCGCCAGGGCATGGACAATGGGCGGCTGATGCTCACCGGCCAGAACGATGCTGGCTCCGCCGTGCCGCTGGAGATCGCGCGCCACGCCGGCAAGCCACCCCGCCGAAGCTCCGGCCGGGGCCTGTGCGCCGGCATCTATTCCTTTCACCCCCACCGCCGCAGCCAACGCCGTGGCAAAAGCCTCAACCTGGCTGGACCTTAGCGGAAGCCGGTGATCGGCCGCAGCGCCTGTGATCGTGGCCATCGATTCAACCACGTACAGACGGTTCATGGAACTGTGCGTGTCCCGGACCCGGCGCTTGTCAGCGAAGTCGCGAGTGTAGCGTACGCCGGCCCGCCCCGAACACAGGAAATCGGAATCCAGCGCAAGCACCACATCAGCCTGGTCAAACCGGTAGTATGCGCTTAGCTGTTCGCCATACACCGCCCGAAGGGCCTCCCGCTCCGCGTGGCGGTTCACAGGCGTGTACTGATGCCACTTCGCTTCCGGGAACTGCGCCGTCAGCGACGCCAGTTGGCTGCCCAGCGTTGGCGACGTAATCGTCTCAGTCAAGATTCGAAATCCTGCGCCCTTCCGGGTCAGGTACATACTTCGCAACTGGCCCAGTAATTCCAGAAACTCGCTGTAGTTGGTGATGGCGCCTTCGTGCAACACCGTCTGAGCACGGTCGGGGTCCCACAGGTCGAGCACCGATGCCTGGCCAAAAACGTCCGTGCTGCCAAGGCTGGCCGGGTGGTCGGGATTACCTTCCGCCTTGGTGGGGCGGCCCATATCGCTCTTCACCAACAGGCCCAGAGCGCCTCCTTCGGGGCGAGGCATTGAGGTGGCGTAGAACAAGGGGTGGCCAGGAACAAACTCTTCGGAAGGTCTAACGTAGGGCGCAATGTGTTCGATCGGAAGCTTTGTGCAGGCCGTCAATCCCGCGAGGCCGGCGGAAGCAGCCATCAGCTTCAGCATGTTTCGCCGGCTGACTCCGGATTCGGCAGGTTTGACAGGATTTGTTGGGAACTCGCGCCGCGCAAGTTCCTGATACTCTTCGGTGTCAGCCAATTGATCCAGGCTTCGCCAGAAGCGTTTCCTGCCCCCATTTTCCAGACCCGCCCGGACTGAGGCGAGGTCGATGAAGTTCTTGTCCTTCATTGGTTGTTCCTGTGTGCGCTGTTTATCGGTGACACGTCTCGCAACTTGTCAGACTCCTTATCTCATACTGCTTCACCAATTTCCTGCCCATGGCGATCTGGTTGGCAGGCGGAGTGTAAATCGGATCGAATACGTCCTTCTTCGGTCTGACGTAACGCTCCGGATGCTTGTGGCAGTTGATGCACCACCTCATGTAGAGGGTATTTTCCCGCCAGGTGATCGGCATCTTGCCAAGCTGCCCGTGACACGTCGTGCAGCCAATTCCTTTGCTGATGTGAATACTGTGGTTGAAGAAGACAAAGTCCGGCAGGGCGTTGACCTTGTTCCACAGGATCGAATCATTGGTGCGGTAGCTCGCCCGCACTGGCTCCAGCATGTCGGCGTTCGTCCAAAGCTGCGAGTGGCAGGACATGCAGATGTGCGTGGGAGGAATACCCGCATAGAACGAATTTTCAACCGACGTGTGGCAGTATCGGCAGTCAATGCCAAGCTGCGCTGTGTGGTGCTCGTGGCTGAAAGGCACCGGCTGCGGAATAGGACGCTGGATGTACGTGAAGTAAGACGACTGGTTGACCTGCCAGATGCCGTAGCCGAGCGCACAAATAAGAATGACGATGCCATAGAGCGACGCTTTGGCAATGGCGTTCATGCTGCGATGAAAGATTTGGGACATTTTGAGAGCCTTACATGCATCCTGCAGAGTACGAATCTGCGGTTATCGAGGCGTCAGCATCCTCTAAATCTTCTGCACATTAATGGGTTTGACCGCGCCCCAGTGGCGTTTACTATCCGCCTGACAGCACAATGAAACCTGAAAATATACACGATGTGTAAAAATTTTGCAAAAGGGTTTTTTAAGACTCGCGAAAAATTCCCGCCGGACCTCCTCGATCGGTCCGTCAAATCTTCATGATGCCGTATCATCAGGCGCGCTGGCGCTGATTCATGGAAATTAAATTTGTCCGGCGTCGACTTTGCGACCCGAGCTCCTTCCCGGTTGCAAATCACCTGAGACCCTTTGTTGCCTCACCACCTCGTGAAGGGGTGTCCGCGCCCGCCAGCTTCCCGTGTGGGTATCGGTGACGATCCTCGCAATGCGGCAAGAAGTTTTATCGGCCGATTCCCAAATCGGGAAACTGTTCTGATTTGGAATTCAGCCCGGCCGCCAATCCGCGCCAACTTCGCCGCCCTTCATCCCGGCTGCGATTCCCTAGGATGTTCTCATGAAACTTCTCTTAAGCACCGCCTTCGAACCATCGTTCATCACGGGCCTCGAGCCTTCCCGAATTGAGAAGAATCAGCCCTTTGATCGTGTTGACCGCTGCTCCCAATCGGGCCTCGCACTGCCCGGGCGTAATTTTTTCGAGCGCCTCTTGATGCTGCCATGGCCTCAACTGACGCGACGCTGTTATCGCAGGCGAAAGGCCAGGCTATAGATTCCCTAAGCGTCTGAAAAAGCGGGACAAACACGAGTATCTTGTTTCCGGCATTCTGAAAAGCGCCGGCCAGTTTGCTGCTCGCATGGTCGCGGACCTGTCCGCGTGATCGCACTTGGCACAAGGGTTGGGCGGCACATTTTTCCAGCCTCGAAGCCGAGTTGGCCCGCTCCGTGCATTAACGGCTTGACGTGCGCGGCGGTGCCAGGCTGCCGGAGGCTTGAAACGGCTTCCAGCCCTGCTGACAGCCTTGCTCCATCTGCGACGGAGACGAATTTTAAGGAGGTGTTGAAGTGGCAATCCAACCTGGCATATCTCGAAACCCTGATGAACATCACTACGATGGGCGCGAGCGCCGCCGGCGTTCCGCTGGCAACCCTGGCGGCGGCAGGATGTGTTCCACCGGCAATCCGCGCCCGGAACAGAAACGCGGGCCGGCCCACGATGGGAGTAGCGCCAACGACCTCGTGGTGAAGCTGGCGCCGCTGGTCAAGCGGATTGCCTTTCAGTTGCGCGGCCGTCTGCCGGCGCACGTCGAGCTTGACGACCTTGTCAGCGACGGGACGGTGGGATTGATCGACGCTGTGCGCAAATTTGATCCTGCCAGGGGACCATCGATCGAAAGTTACGCGCGCTATCGCATCCGTGGGGCCATGCTCGATTCGCTGCGAGACCAGGATTACGCCTCGCGTGACATGCGGCGCAGGGTCAAGAAAGTCGAATCCACCTGCCAGACCCTTGAACGCAGTCTGGGGCGCGCGCCGGAAGCGGCAGAGATGGCCAGCGCGATGGGTATGGGCCTCGAGCGCTGGCATGAACGGGCGGCGGAGTTGCAGCGGCTTGGTTTTGAAGGTACCAACGCCCGCTTTCTGCCGGACAGCAGCAGGCGTGTGAACGAAGAGGACCTGCCAGCCTCGCAGGATGCCAGCCCCTTCGAGCTGTGTTACCGCCGCGAACAGAGAGATTTGCTTTCCCGCGCGCTCCGCTGCCTGAGCGAACGCGAGCGCTCCATTATCGCGCTCTACTACAAAAAGGCGCTGACCATGAAGCAGATTGGCTGCCGGCTTGGCATCGACGAATCGCGGGTTTCGCAACTGCACTCGGGCGCCATATCGAGACTCCGCAGCAGGGTGGCTGATCGGGCATGCCTGCGGCCGGATGGCCGGGGATCCCGCCGGCCCGCGCCGGGGCCTTGGCCTGCGCCTTCCACCGATGCCGCAGGACCTGGCGTCTGAAGCGTTTCCTGCCGATCTGTTTCTGAGATGGGGCCGCGCCCCGCCAAGCTGAATGGTACTTGAGGGAAACGTCATCGGCGAGTCGATGTACATCTCTGAACGATTGCGTCGGGCATCAGCAAATGGTAGGCTCCCATCAGAACCACTACAGATGCTTTCTTGAGGCCGCAAAGGGGGGCGGCGGCAAGACCTGAAATTCCCAAATGCTCCGATAAAGGACCTTGTGCGCGAGTATGACTCGATACGAAGATAGAACATTTGAGAATCAGCACGTCATCCTCGATGATGGCGTGTTTGTCAATTGCATATTCAAGAATTGCAGCCTGGAGTATTCGGGAGGCGACGTATACGTCCAGAACTGCCAGGGAGAAAGCTGCCAGTTGGTCTGGCGTGACGCCGCCCAGCGGACCATCTTCCTTCTGCAGGGCCTGGGCCTGTTAGCGCCCGCTGCGGCTCTTACGGCTGCGGAGTCCCCGAGTCGCGTCCAGTAAGCGGCAGGCTTTGCTGCAAGAGAGAAGGGAGCCGGGGTAGCGCGGAGCTTCGGTTTCGAGGCCCGCGGTTCTTCTCACACAGCAAACCTGGCTGGCTCTCCTTCTGCCTTGCGTCAATTCACCGGCGGCGCCAGCGACGGAATCAACTGGTACGACGGCCGTGTCTGGTAGTTCCTCAGATAGTCGCGATAGCCCGCATCATCCGGAGCGCGGTCCCGAGCGCCGGGCGGATAATTCGTCATGGCATGGAAGGGAAGCGGGGCGACCGTGGCCGCATAAGCCGTGTTGGGTTCGCCGTCCTTCGCGTAGCCGGTGGCATCGAGGAACAGTGACCGCGCCCATCCCTGCCGCAGCGGAGGAAATCCTCCCGCGCTGAAGCGCACCGTCATCTCATCTCCAGTGGACATCACCACCAGTTGATTGTCCGCCTGGCCCACCAGCTTCTCGACACTGCCGTAACGCGTATAAAAGCCGCGCATGGGGTTCCACGGCGCGCGGTCCATCAGCGAAGCGTATTCGTAATGGTCCGGGCGAACGTGCCTCGGATCGGTGACAGGCGTAGAAAAGCCGCGATAATGGAGATCGGCATATTGGGGTCCGATCGCGCGGTCCGGCTGTACGACGCGGTCGTTGCGGGTGAAGAAGATGCGGTCCCAGTAAACGCAGAGGTTGGTGACGATGCGCAGGTGATGGTCGGCTGAGAGAAATTTACCCGTCAGGTCAACGCGCATGGTGCGGTTGGTTCCGCTGGGCAGGCCCATATCGGGAATGACGGTGACCCACTTCCCCTGCCTGTCGCGCACCTGCACGTACGGCGAGACCATGGGCGTCGAGGGGTCGTGCATCAGCGCTCTCGATCCGTTCGAGTCGGTCCAGAAAACCCATCCTGTCAGCCACAGCGAGACGCGCCCGGCTTGGGGAAGATGGCCGAGGTCGAGCGTCAAGGAGTGCAGTTTGGCCATGCCCGGAATGCGCAGGCGCTCAAAGCCGTGAGGGTAGCGATGGTCGGCTTTGGTGAGGAGCGGCAAAACATTGTTGCCGTGGTCATCCACAGCCGACACCGGCAACTGCTCGCCGCGAACGGCATAAAGCCGGGGCTCCGATGGCGTGGAAGCGTAGATTTCATTGGCATAAATCTTTTCGCCGGCAGGATGGTCCACGGCCACGAGGTGCAGCCGGTCAAAATAATCAACCTCCCGCAGCTCATCCGTCATCTGGAATTCGTAGCTTCCATCGCGCGGTTCGAAAGTGTCCGGCAGCCGAATGAACTCGCGCGAATAGGGCTTGGTCCGCGTGCCGTCGGGCGCCAGCTCGCCCAGCGGACCCACGCCGAGGATGTCCGTCACAAAAACGAACTGCCTGCCGTTCCATGCGTAGAGCATGGGGCAGGAACTCGCCAGGCGCTCCGACTCGCGGAAGCGAATGGGTGAATCGGTGGCGACGGCAAGATTATTTTGGACAATCTGGGTCGGCCAGGTTGCCCGCACCACATCCAGCTTTGCGAGGTTTCCGGTGTAGACATACGCCGGGCCGCTGCTGATCAGCACCTTGTCATAAAAGTTTCCCTGCTTCAGCTCGATTTCCGATCCCACGCCCTGCTTGTTGCTCTTTGAACCCTCCATGCTGATTTCCAGCCAGTGTTCGGGAAGTCCCGCCTTGGCCCACGCGGCCAGCGTTCCGCTGCGGGTAGTGCCGACCAGATCGAGCACGCCGGGTTTGCCAATCCAGGTAGCGCCCAGCGAGGCGAGCTTGGCGGAGTTGCTGATCGGCAGGTGGGTGGCTTCCTCGTGGAAGCGCCCCAGGCGGTTGGCCAGCAGGTGCAGTTTTCCAGCAGAGTCGGCCACCAGCAGATCTACATAGCTGTTGCCGTCGATGTCGGCGGCGAGTCCCCGGAAAGCCAGCAAAGGAGCAGGCGGCTTGATGGCCGGGAGGTCCGGAAAGGGCGTGAATCTGGCGTTGCCATTGTTCCTGAGAACTTCGCAGCCGTCCGTGGTCCAGAGTGCAAGATCGAACCTGCCGTCGTGGTCGAAATCGGCGACAGCGCCGCCAATGGCGGTGAGCCTGCTGAAGGCCGCGCCCGCCTCGCGAGACCGGTCCTGAAATTTGTCGCCCCCGAGGTTTTCAAAGAGCACCGGCGGACCGTCATCGCGGAAAAAAACGAGGTCGGGATAAGTGTTGCCGTCGAAGTCGGCAAACAACGCGCTGCGAAAACGGCCCCGGACGTCTCCGAGGCCCGTCGCCTCGGTGATGTCGGTGAAGGTCCCATTGCCGTTGTTGCGGTAAAAGTGGATGGCTGCGGGTGGGAAGTTGTCAGGAAAGCGGAAGCTCGCCTCATGAGGCGGGTCGTTCAGGTTGGTGTAGGATGTGACGACAAGGTCGAGCAGGCCGTCATTGTCGGCATCAAACAGCAGCGCGCGCGTATCCACCTCGCCCGGCTGGGGCTTCAATCCCGCCTTCTCCGTAACATCCGTAAACGTCCCTTTTCCGTCGTTCTTGTAGAGGTGGACGCCGCCCAGGCCGGCCACAAACAGGCTGAGGTTGCCGCTGTTGTCATAATCGGCAAAAGTGGCGGAAACGGAATGCCCCGGCCCTTCCACTCCGGCCTTCGCCGTAACGTCAGTGAAGGTTCCTGTGCCGCTGTTGTGGAATAGCTGGTTGCGGCCAGCGGGATTCACGAGGTAAAGATCGGGATGCGAGTCGCCGTCATAGTCCCCGACGGCAATCGAGGCGCCGAGCAGCGGCAGGAGCTTCGATTGAGCAAAGTCCGGCGAGTAATCCGCCGCCTTGATTTCGGCTGAATCTCCGCTTTCGGCCTCCCCTCCGCCGCGCGTAGAGATATCCAGTTGCGAAGTGATCTCGCGGAAATCGACAGGACGCGCGGCAGCCCCGCCCGCCACCTGCACCGGCGGCGCAGCCGGAACCAGCACAGCTCCGTACTTGCCTTTTTCGAGGGCCGGACTCTGGAGAGAAATGCCGGGCACCTTATCGCTGTATTCCTGGTGAAGCTTGAGCACCTTCTGCGCTTCATCCCGGCGGCCCATCCGGACCAGGATGGTGAAAGTGCGGAACAGGGAAGCGACATAAAAATTCTGGCCGCGCTCAAAGCCTATCTTATTCAGCCGCTCGTGGACGTCGAGCGCAGGCCCGAGCTTGCGTTCGGCAAAATAGACGGTGCCCAGGTTGAACAGTGTGGCCGGATCGTCAGGATCAGCGGCAAGGACTTTCCTGAAAGCTTCTTCGGCCGGCCCGTAATGCAGCTCGCGCTTGTCCAGAATCCCCAGGTTGTAGTCAACGGCAACCAGCGTGGGCGCCATCTGCTTGGCAGTGGTGAGCGCCGAAAGCGCCGGGTTGAGGTCGTTCGCCTGCGTGTAGGCGAGGCCCAGGTCAAGATAGTCCGTGGCGACAGCATGGCCCGACTTGACCACCTTCTGAAATTCGTCCGCCGCCTGCGGATATTTGCCCTGCTCGTAGTACGCCTTGCCCACGTTGCGCCAGGTCTGAAGGGTTGCGGCATCCGGCGCCTTGGCTTGCGCCATGGACCATGCGGTAGGTGGCTGCGCGGCAGCGGTGCCGTTTCCCGGATGGGCATCGGACTCTCGCTGGATGGCGAGGAAGGGAACGAGCGCAGCGGCAACAATCGCGCCCGAAATGAGGACGACTTTTTTCCAAGACTGATTCATCTTACTCCCAATCACGGATGTCAATTGACCCGCAAGGGAGTGATTATATAACGCGCCTGTCTGCCAGGACAGGCGTCCGCAATTAGCCTCCAGTAACTTCTCCTCGGACAGCCCATAGGCGAGCTGGCAGAGTGAAAGGGCCGTGCGGACGTCCAAGCCGGCGTCGCAATTCTTCGCCAAGGGCTGAGGCCCTGTTTTTCGGCAGGCGGCCCACGTAAGCCCCAGCCGGCCCCTGGCCGAGCAGGAATGGATTCCAGAAGTCATCGAAGTCTGCAAAATGCATCGTGATTTCGAGCGGCGACTCTTCAACCTTCTGGAGTCCTCCGCGCGCCCAGAGTTCTGAAAGTTCGCCCTTGCGGCACAGCGGCATATGCTTTTCGTCGAGCTGTTCGGCTGAGGAATCCAGCGCAACTGCGGCGTCCCAGAAGACGCGCAACATGCGCATTCGGTCCCCGTAGTCCCAGACGGCCGCCGAAATGGAACCGCCCGCCCGCGTCACGCGCCGCGCCTCCGAGAGCGCTTTTGCCGGATGGGGAATGAAGTTGAAGACCAGCAGAGATGCGGCCGCATCGAAAGTCCCGGCCGCGAAGGGCAGATTTTGCGCATCGCCCGTTTCGAACCGCACTCGCGGGTTTCGCGTGCGGCCGCGCGCGAACTCGACGTACCCGCGTGAAATATCAATACCCTCGACCCTGCAATGCGGGCGGAGACGCGCGATCACCAGCGCAAGCGAGCCTGTGCCGGAGCCGATGTCGAGCACCTCCCCACGGTCCGGAAGGCGAGCGAATTCTGCGAACGGGGTCGCGGCCAGTTCGCTCCAACGTCCCATGAACCGCTCGTATGCGCGAGCATCAGCGAACATGGCAGGTCTCCGGGTCCGCAGGATGGCGCCAAGGCCCGCAGTAAGGACCGCTCTCCTGGATATCACAATAAGAAACGTAGCCGTGAGTTTCCGCTATTCGAAGCTCTAGGGTTTTTTCGTTAATCCCCGATCATACATGAGTCGCAGGCTGATTTGTAGCCTTCCAGTGTTTTCAACAACATGGCCCGCTTTGTTTTAGCTTTGTTCCGGTTTGTTTTTTCCACATGAACGTGTTTTCAACAACTTCTCCGCTTTGTTTTCCGGTTTGTTTTTGGCTATCCATGTAGTCTCTCCCTTTGTTTTCAGCGACTTCTCCGCTTTGTTTTTGAAAAAACGTGTTTTTTTGTCCCATTTCGTCTGTTTTCGATGCTATCGGCGGCTGCCAGGGCTTCAAGCTTGCGGGCGCTTTGGATCTGATCCAGGAGTTTAATTTTGCGCTCGATCATCCGGTCGAGCGTGGACTCGTGGCGAACGATGGCCATCCACTGCGGATGCATGGGCGCCAACGCGGAGTCGCGCAGGGCGGGAGAGATATGGACGTGTTCCTGAAGGAAGAGGGTGTATTCTTCGATCACGTCGCGGATCTCTTCTTCAATCGCGATTTTGAGGCTGGCTGCGAACGCACGCTGCTCTTCCGTTTCGACGCCCTGCTCGGCGAGCTGGCTGTAGGTGTGGGCGATCTGCGCGCCGCGCAGCGTGGGAGTTTCGCCGTAGAGCAGGGTGATGAGGCCGCTGATGTCCTGCGAAAAATCCTGCCTTGCCACCAGCGCCTTCAGCGTCTCAAGGTGCGAGAGAATTTCGCCGAACCGGGCCGGCGATCTCGACACGCGGCGCAGGCCGGACTTCAGTACCTCGTCCTGCGAAATGTCGGCGCTCTCCCGCCCGACTTCCTGCACCTGGCGATGGCGGGCGAGTTCCAGCATTTCCAGATTGCGCAACTGTATCCCCTGCTGGGCGCGGTTGAGCCGCCGCTTCTTCCACTCGAGCATGGCAATGTCTTCCACCAGCATCAGCTCGACGGCGTCGGCGGGCCGGCGGCTGGCGACGAGGCCCAGGCGGAAGACGTGGAACTCCCGCGGGTCTTCGCCCAGCAGCAGCATGCTCTGTTCCATCGTGTGCGGGCCGGAGTAGTGCCCGTACTTGAGCGCGTTCAGCGACACGCGGCGCTTGCCGGCCTTGCTCCGCGGCCCGGTGGACTTCCGGGCGTTTTCGCGCCTCGATTCCAGTTGCCTGGGTGTGAGATGATCGTTTACGTTTTCCATAGTCTCCTCCATTTTCGCGGCCTTCGGGCGCCGCAAAGCTAGGTCGCAGAAATTCTTGCCCTTGAAGCATAGCAGGACGGGATGAGACGTTTGGGACGCGTGGGACGAATGGGACGATAAATTTTTTAAGTAATAACATCAATGGGTTAAAGTTGGGAAGCGAAGTGTTACATTAATAAATTTGGGGCCCCTGTGTTCAACAATGACACTGTGGAAAAAGTTGCAAAAGCTCTGCTGCGGAGGAAAGAGATCGACCGTGCGTCTGCATCGACCGTTCAGGTTGCGGCGGACTTGCTGGCCTGTTGTAATCCCGAAGAAGGACCTGGAGGAATAGATGCGGGCAGTTTTTCGTTTGAGTGGTGGATTGCTTTTGGTGGCCTTGGCCCTGGCGCTTATGGTTGGGATGCCGTTGGCCAGCGCGGCAGCCCCAGGCACGCTGCTTGAACGCGGTTACACCGTGGTTCCCGCGCCGCAGAAGGTGGAATCGAAGGGCGGGGATTTTGAAATCGGCAGCGGGTGGCGGCTGCAATTGGGCCAGAGGGTGAAGGCTGACGATGTGGCGGTGGAAAGCCTGAAAGAGGGCTTGGCGACGCGCCACGGAATTACGCTTGAAACACAGGGACGAGGCCCTGCAATTAATTTGGTTGTACAGCCAGGATCGGTGGCTATCGGCGAGGCAACGGACAAAAACAAACAGGCGCTGGAAGAACAGGCCTACAGGCTGGAGCTGGCGGGCGGCGGAATCAAGATCACGGCCAACGCGCCGACGGGATTGTTCTATGGGGTTGAAACCCTGGTGCAACTGGTGAAGCATGCCCAAGGAAAGCTGTGGCTGCCGGTGGCAACCATCACCGACTGGCCGGACCTCGAGTTGCGCAGCATCTACTGGGACGATGCCCACCATTTGGAGCGGACCGAGGTCTTGAAGCAGGCATTGAAGCAGGCGGCGTTTTACAAGATCAACGGATTCGCCCTCAAACTGGACGGGCATTTTGAATACAAGACCGCACCGGCCGTAGTGGACCCCTACGCTCTCTCGCCTCAACAACTTCAGGACCTGACCGATTTTGGGTTGCGAGATCATATCCAGCTCATCCCCTATATCGATGGGCCGGGTCACATTGCATTTATTCTGAAGCATCCGGAATACGCGAAGTTGCGGGAGTTTCCCGACAGCAACTACGAGCTGTGCACCACGAACCCGGACTCCTACAAGCTGATGGAAGGCATGTACCAGGAATTGCTGGATGCCACGAAGGGCGTTAACTATTTTGTGCTCTCGACCGACGAACCCTATTACGTGGGCTTGGCCGACAACGCCCAATGCAGCGAAGCGCAAACGGCGAAGCAGCTCGGCAGCACAGGCAAGCTCCTGGCAAAATACTTAACAACGACAGGGAACTACGTGCATGATCGTGGGCGGACAGTAATCTTCTGGGCGGGATATCCGATGGTGGCCGGTGATATCTCTTCGCTGCCGACGTACCTGGTAACCCGGGGCGCGAATTATAATGGGACGCCGGAGTTTGCGCGGGCCCTCAAGGCGCACGGGATACGGGGAATGATTCGGACTGCTCCCGAAGGTACGGAACCTCTGTTTCCCAGTTATTATCTTCTGCCGGCTTCTGCCCAGTTCAATTCTTCACGCGGCGGAGGCCAGGCCCCGGTCTCGGAGTTGAACAAGACATATCAGGAGGTGTCATTCACCTGGGCCCGAAAGGAGACTGACTTAATCGGTGTTCTCATAATGGCCTGGGGTGATGAAGGGCTGCACCCGGAGACTTTCTGGCTGGGATATGTGACCGCAGGCGGTTGGGCCTGGCATCCGGATTCGCCGGGATCGGCTGAAGCAAGCGAGAGTTTTTATCACCTTTTTTAGGGCCAGGGCGGCAGGGATATCGGACGGCTTTACCAATTGATGAGCACGCAGGCGGAGACCTGGGACCATAGCTGGGATGAGGGGCCATCGTCCGCTCGCAAGCCGATTTTCGGCAACTCTCGTGAAGTATATAAAGTCCGGCGGCCAGCCCACGATCAAACGCTGCCGCTGCCGCCGGCGCCGCAGGGCGAGTATCTGCGATTGGGATATGACTGGGGCAAAGCCAATGCCCGGCGGGTGCAGATGGCGCAGGAGTCGATGCCTGCCAACGACGAACTGCTGGATCTGTTGCACGATAATCTGAGGTCAGTCGAGTTTCAGAAATATAATCTTCAGGTCTACCTGTCGATTGCGGGGCTGTACAGGCAGAATCTGGAAATGATCGAGGAGATGAACGAGATTGATGGAGCGATGAAACAGGCGCAGGCAGCGGCGGCGAATGTGCAGTTCGAGCGCGCGGTGGCGGCGCTGGATCGGGCGTTGGACACGGTGGAAGAGATTCGAGACCAGCGGAACGAGGCCTATCACCGGGCAGTGGAGACGTGGTATGAAAGCTGGCTGCCGCGAGTGGCGGAGGCAAACGGGCGGAAATATCTGGATGAAGTGGATGATGTAAAGGACCACCTGCCGATGCGGACCGTAGACATGAGTTACCTGATCTACCGGGAATTGCTGCTGCCGCTGGGCAAATGGTATAACGACGTGGAGAGCGCCCGAAACCAGTATGCGAAGGCGCACGGCCTGCCGGCCCGAACGAAAACATTTGACTGGAACGACACGAATACTGTGATTAAGGGTGACCCCATCTGGAATTGGGGACCATCCATGCTGCGGCAGAGATACCACTATTGAAGGCGAGGGAAGTGCGACTGCATCGGACGTTGATGTTGCGGCGGACTCCCTTGCCTGTTGTGATCCTGAAGAACGACCGGAGGACCAGATGAGAGCGAGTTTTCGTTTGAGTAGCGTGCTGATTTTCGTGGTCTTTGCGTTTGTGGTTATTGGTGGGATGCCAGTGGCCCGTGCAGCAGCCCCAGGGACGCTGCTGGAACGCGGTTACAACGTGATTCCTGCCCCGCAGAAAGTGGAACCGAAGGGCGGAGATTTTGAAATCGGCAGCGGCTGGCGTCTGCTATTGGGCCAGGGCGTGAAGCCCGACGACGTAGCCGTAGAAAGCCTGAAGGACGGTCTCGCGACGCGCCACGGTCTTAGCCTTGAAACACGCGGTCGAGGCAGCGCAATTGAGCTGGTGATTCAGCCAGGGTCAGTCGAGATTGGGCAGGCAACGGACAAGAACAAGCAGGCGCTGGAAGAACAGGCTTACAGGCTGGAGTTGGCGGGCGGGGGAATCAAGATCACGGCCAACGCGCCGACAGGATTGTTCTACGGGGTTGAGACGCTGGTGCAACTGGTGAAGCATGCCCAGGGAAAGCTGTGGCTGCCGGAGGCCAGCATCACCGACTGGCCGGACCTCGAGCGGCGCATTATCTATTGGGACGATAACCATCATCTGGAACACATGGAAGTGCTGAAGCAGGCGCTGAAGCAGGCGGCGTTCTATAAAATCAACGGATTTTCCATCAAACTCAATGGACATTTTGAGTTCAAGAGCGCGCCCGCCGTGGTGGACCCCTATGCGCTGTCGCCGGCGCAATTGCAGGAGTTGACGGACTATGGGCTGAAGTACCACGTGCAGTTGGTCCCATTTCTGGACGGCCCGGCGCACGTTGCGTTCATTCTGAAGCATCCGGAATACGCGAAGCTGCGGGAATTTCCGGACAGCAATTATGAGCTCTGCACCACGAACCCGGACTCGTACAAGCTGCTGGAGGGAATGTACCAGGACCTGCTGGATGCGACCAAGGGCGTGAACTATTTTGCACTCTCGACCGACGAACCTTACTACGTGGGGATGGCCGACAACGAGCAGTGCAACGAGGGGCAACTGGCGAAGAAGCTGGGGAGCGTCGGCAAGGTGGAAGCGCAATTTCTCGACCAGGCGGCGGGCTATCTTCACGAGCGCGGCCGAAAGGTAATCTTCTGGGGAGAATATCCCCTGGTGGTGGATGACATTCCCTCATTGCCATCCTATCTGGTGAATGGCGAGGTCTATGGGCCGGAATTCGACCGTGCTTTCAAGGAGCATGGCATCCAGCAGATGATTTACACTTCGACGGAAGGCGTGGAGCCGTTGTTCCCCAACTACTACGGGCTGCCTCCCTCACAGCTTTTCAACCACGTCCGAATCGGTGATCGGCTCGAGGAAATGTACCGGCACATCTCCTTCGACTCATCGCGGCAGAATGCCGATCTCATCGGCGTGTTTATCGCAGGATGGGGCGATGAAGGGCTGCATCCGGAGACGTTCTGGCTGGGATATGCAACCGCTCCGGCCTGGGCATGGCATCCGGGCTCGCCCACGCCTGCCGAAGCGCGAGACAGCTTTTACCGCCTGTTCTACGGCCAGGGCGGCCAGAATATCGGACGGCTTTACCAACTGATGAGCACGCAGGCGGAGTTCTGGGAAAGCAGTTGGGACACTGAACCTTCTTCCGCCCGCAAGCCCCTTTTCGGAAACTCAAATCAGATCTTCAAACCCAGACGGCCAGAGCGCGACCAGACCCTGCCGCTGCCCCCGGTGCCGCAGGGCGAATATCTGCGATTGGGCTACGACTGGGGCAAGGCCAATGCCCGGCGGGTGCAGATGGCGCAGGAGTCGATGCCCGCGAACGACGAACTGCTCGACCTGCTGAACAGGAATCGGAGGTCGGTGGAGTTCCAGAAATATAACCTTCAGGTTTACCTCTCGATTGCGGGGCTGTACCGGCAGAACCTGGAAATGATCGGGGAGATGAACCAGGTAGACGGGGCGCTGCGGCAGGCCGAGACAGCGGCTGCAAGTGTTCAGTTCGAGCGGGCGGTGGCGGCGCTGGACCGGGCGCTGGACACGGCGGAAGAGATTCGAGGCCAGCGGAACGAGGCGTACCACCAGGCGGTGGAGACGTGGTACCAGAGCTGGCTGCCGCGAGTGGCGGAAGCGAACGGGCGGAAATATCTGGATGAAGTGGATGATGTAAAGGACCACCTGCCGGTGCGCACGGTGGATATGAGTTACCTGATCTACCGCGAAATTCTGTTGCCGCTGGACAAGTGGTACGACGACGTGGAGAGCGTCCGAAACCAGTATGCGAAAGCGCACGGCCTGCCGCTGAGGGACACTAAACTCGACTGGAAAAACTACGAGACGCGGGCACGGTGAGGGCGCAGGACGCCCCAATCGGCGACATGCAAAAGATGTAATTCCGAACGTCATTTCGATCCCGCAGAGCGGGAGAGGAATCTGCTGTTGGCCGACGGCATGAAGCTCAAGCAGATTCCTCGGGCCGATCAAGAAGATCGACCCTCGGAATGACAGCATGGAGCGGGTCTTATAGAGCTTTTGATTCAGCGCGCTGGTCATATATTTGAAATGGTTGTAGTGAGGTCTTGCTAGGTGGCGGAACAGACTGCCTCATCTTCGCTGGAAACTCTCGGTTATAAGCCTCAATTCAGGCGGGTGCTGAAGCTCCGCGACCTTGTCATCTATGGCCTGGTGATTCTGACTCCCACCGCGCCGTATCCGGTCTACGGAATCATTCAGGATGTTTCGCTGGGACACGCCGCGCTGGCCTACCTGGTGGCGATGGTGGCCATGCTTTTCACCGCGGCAAGTTATGGAAAGATGTCCGGCGCTTATCCCGTAGCCGGCTCAACCTACACCTACGCCCAGCGCGCCCTGAACGAGCACATCGGTTTTTTGGCCGGATGGTCGATGATGCTGGACTATTTTTTAATTCCGCTGCTCAGCGTCATCTACTCGGCGCTGATCGCCGCACGGTACGTTCCGCAGGTCCCGTATCTGGCCTGGGCGCTCTTTTTCACGGTGGCAATTACGCTGATCAACATTCGGGGAATCAGCATGACGGCGCGGGCCAGCAAAGTGATGATGGTGATTCTGAGTTTTTCCGCGATTCTGTTCGTGGTGCTTGCGGTACACGTGGTTGTGGGCGCCCACGGCTGGAGCGGTCTGGTCGTGCCGCACGCAATTTACAACCCTGCGACCTTTGAGCTGCGGCCGATGATGCTGGGGGCCGGCATCGCAACACTTTCGTATATCGGTTTCGACGCCGTCTCCACGCTCGCCGAAGATGTGGAAAACCCGGAGAAGAACGTAGCGATTGCAACGGTCTCGGTCTGCATCATTCAGGCGCTGTTCTGCGTGGTGCAGGTCTATCTGGCGGAGATTGTCTGGCCGAATTATCACACCTTTCCCAAGATCGATACGGCGATCCTGGATATTGGGCGGGTCCTGGGCGGACCGGTGATGATGGGCTGGATCACTTTCGTGTTGCTGGTTGCCGGATTGGCCAGCGCCTTGACAGGGCAGGCGGGCGCCTCGCGGCTGCTGTTTGGAATGGGGCGTGACGGGGTGATTTCGCGGAAGATTTTTGCTTATGTCGATGAGAAATATTCGACGCCGACGCGCAGCATTTACGTGATGGGCGGGATTACGCTGCTCGGCGCTGTGCTGATCCGCTTCCAGCTTGCCGTGGAACTCCTGAACTTCGGCGCGTTTGTCGGCTTCATTCTGGTGAACCTCAGCGTAATTCGTCATTACTACCTGCGCGGGAGAGAACGGAGCGGCATGGCCTTCCTGACCAACCTGATCTTCCCCGCGCTTGGCGCGCTGGTCTGCAGCTACGTCTGGATGAGCCTCTCGACTCCGGCCAAGATTGTGGGTTTTATCTGGCTGGGGCTGGGAGTCATCTATCTGGGGTATCTGACGAAAGGCTTCAGTCGAAGTCCAGTCAAACTTGAAATCTCGTGAGGTATGAAAAAATCGACCAGTGTGGCATTCTAACAAGTTGTGGAAGAACGTTGCCCGTCATGCTGATCCTGCGAAGCGGGAGAAGCATCTGCTGTATCTTGTCGAAAATGGCCAAAGCAGATCCTTCGCTGCGCTCAGGATGACATGGTTGAGCGGTTTTTCATCAGCCTGATAAGAAACTGCGGGTGAGCGCCTTATTCGCCGAGGTCCGACGTCGCGCGAGTCCCGCAGTAACCCATTTATAGAAAGGAACCTCCTAATGTCCCTTGATGTTGCCCTCAGAAGCAGGCTGTCTTCATTCGTTGATAATCGTCGCGACAGGCTGGTTGAGATTATTCGCGGCCTGGTCCGGATCCCGTCGGAAAACACGCCGCCGGTGGGAAACGAAGAGGCCTGCCAGCAACATGTCGCGGACTATCTGAAAGGGCAGGGGCTGGAAACGGAATTATATTATTTCCGCGATGTCAAAGGATTGAAGGAACATCCGCTCTTCTATTACAAAGAACGGCAGTACGGCAATCGCCCGAATGTTGGGGCGCGGCGTAAAGGCCGGGGCGGCGGCCGGTCACTGGTTCTATCGGGCCATGTTGACACCGTGCCTAAAGGGACGCAGCCGTGGACGCGAGATCCGTTTGGCGGGCAAGTGGAAGGCAATCTGCTTTATGGCCGCGGCTCGAATGACATGAAGGGAGGAGTGGGGACCAACCTGTTTATGGCGGAAGCCCTGGGTGAGCTGGGCATTGAATTAAAGGGCGACCTGATCATTGAGACGGTCTCGGACGAAGAATTTGGAGGCGTCAACGGAACAATTGCCGGCCGGTTGAAGGGTTACAACGGTGACGCCGCCATCATCACGGAGCCTTCATTTCTACGAATCTGTCCTGCCCAGCGCGGCGGCCGAACGGTCCACATCACGCTGAGTTCCACTGGAGGCGTGCTGCCGGAGGGAAAGTTCCCGACGGGAGTGATCGATCCCATCCGATATTTCCTGTTGAAGATGCAGGACTTTGCAGAGCAGCGCAAAAAGAAAGCTCCGGTTCATGAATTTTATGCCGATTCGCAGGACCCTGTGCCGGTGTCGATTACCAAACTGACCACTGGACCCTGGGGCACAGGGGAACCCATCACCATTCCCGAGACCTGCCAGATTGAAATGTACTGGCAAATGATGCCCGGCGAGAAGCAGGAGGAAATCGAACGGGAGTTCCACAACTGGTTCGAGGGAATTGTGCAAACTGCTCCGAAGCTTTTCCCGGCAAAGCCGAAAATCGAATTCCCCATTCGCTGGCTACCGGGATCTGCCATCGCGAGGAACGAGCCGCTGATCAGCGAGCTTGCGGAATGCGCCACAAATGTGATGGGCCAGGAGCCGCTGATTCAGGGCATCGAGGCCCCGTGTGATATGTACGTGTTCCACCAGGCTTTCAATACGCCGGCAGTGCTGTGGGGGCCGCGCGGCGGCAACACTCATGCGGCGGATGAATACGTGGAGATTGACTCGGTGGTTGCAGCCGCCAAGGCCCAGTTGCAGTTTGTATGTCAGTGGTGCGAGGTCGCATCGTAGCCGTTGCTGAAAGACGTTTGCAGCTTGTCATTACCTGCTTTTGCGCTTGCTCAGAAGCCGATTTCTCGGGCCGATTAAGAACATCGGCCCTCGGAATGAGGTGCGAGGAGGTTTTTCAGCAACATGCAAGCTGAGTCTGCGGCAATTTGAGTTGCCAGAAGCCCGCTGGAACTGGTAGAAAAGATAGATGCAGTGGGAGGTCGTCTAACGGTAGGACTGCAGACTCTGGATCTGCGTATCGGGGTTCGAATCCCTGCCTCCCAGCCATTCTTCTGACACAAGGATTCCTTCGGGCGGACCATGACCGGCAGGGATGGTTAAAGCAACGCAGAAGAACGCCTTTCCGCTGGAGAACTCCAATCCTTCCAGGAACATCGCAATCCGGCCCGAGACGTACGCATTGCCTGGCTACCGACTGGAGCAAGCGGCTACGAGCGGCGCTCGGCGCACTTTGCCTGGCGATTTTTCCTGCCGCGAGTATTCACGCGCAGAAGCCCCAGGACTTGAAGCCTCAGGGATACGTTAACGACTTTGCTGGAGTCATCAACCCGGAAACGGCGCAAGAGCTGAATACCCTGTGTGCCGAGGTTGACCACAGAGCGCAGGCCCAGATTGCCGTCGTGACCGTGAAATCGCTTGAGGGCGAGCCGATCGAGAATTTCTCGATTAATCTGGCAACACGCTGGGGCATTGGGCCCAGGCAGAAAGACCGCGGCGTGATGGTCCTTCTTGCGCCCAACGACCACCAATATCGATTTGAGGTGGGGTACGGGCTGGAACCGATCCTGCCCGACGGTCTCGTGGGAGATTTCGGCCGTCAGGCGAGGCCGCTGCTTCGCCAAGGCAACTACAGCGCGGCGCTGTTGCTGATGACCCAGCGCGTTGCCGCCGTCATCGCGAAAGACCGCGGCATATCGCTCGAAGCCCTCGCCGGAAAACCAATCGCTTCGGAACCGGAAAGCAGAGCGTCACCGCAAGGCGGCCCTAATCTCTTTCCCCTGTTGATTTTCCTGTTCATACTGTTCTTTCCGCTGTTCGGGCTGCTGGCCCGGCTTTTTGGTGGACGCCGCCGCTACGGCCGCAGACATAGCGCATGGTGGTGGGGCGGGCCGTGGTTTATGGGCGGTGCGGGCGGCGGTTGGAGAGGCGGTTCTTGGGGCGGAGGAGGTTTTGGCGGCGGCGGAGGATTTGGCGGATTCGGCGGCGGGTCATTTGGCGGTGGCGGGGCAAGTGGAAGCTGGTAAGCCGGAGGAAGGTTCGTGGAGAAGCTGCTCGGGCAGTTGAATGACAAATTGCAGGCCGCAGCGGGCCCCAATCTGAGGGCCATCGTGCTTTTTGGTTCGGCCGCGCGTGGGGAGTATCACGAGCGCCATTCCGACCTGAACGTCCTGTGCGTGCTCAAGCGGGCCAGGGCCGAAGACATTGAAGCGTTGCACGACGCGGCAGTCTGGTGGGAACAAAAGAAACTCCCCGCGCCTCAGATATTCACTCTAGACGAACTGCGTGCCTCAGCGGATATTTTTGCGATCGAGTTGCTTGACATGAAGACGCACCACAAGATGATTTATGGCGAGGATTTTTTCGACGAACTGGCCGTGCCTATGCATTTGCACAGGCTGCAGGTCGAGCGGGAACTGCGGACCAACTGGGTGAAACTGCGGCAGGGCATTCTGCTGGCGCCGCAGAAGGAGCACGTGTTGATGGCGCTGATGGATGCGTCCGTATCCACGTTCGTAACACTGTTTCGTCACGCGCTGATTGCGCTGGGCGTGGACCCGCCGGTAGGAAGGCGCGACGTTGTCGCTGAAATAGCGCGCCTGAGCGGGGGACGCCCCGACGCGTTCCTGGCCGTGCTCGACGTACGCGAAGGAAAGCGCCAGGCCCGCGATGTGAAGGCCCGTGAAACCTTGCGGGAATATCTGGACCTGGTCGAGCGGGTGACGGATGAAGTAGACCGCAGGCTGGCGGACGGGGAATAGGCAAGCCAGGTGGGAATGGCACTGGGAGAAAAATGATGAAAAAAGGCTGGCTGGTGCTGATCGTAATAGTGCTGACTGTCCTGATCTTTGGCGGCATGTATGTCAGCGCGCGAAACACCATGGTGCGGAAGAACGAGGAGATCAAATCCGACTGGGCGCAGGTGTCGGTGGTGCTCGAGCGTCGCGCCGATCTGATTCCCAATCTGGTGCAAACGGTGAAGGGCGTTGCGGCGCAGGAAGTCACCGTCTTTACCGCTGTGGCCAACGCCCGGGCGAATTTGATGAACGCCCAGAATCCCAGGGACAAAATCACAGCCAACCAGCAACTGGACGGCGCTCTGGTGAAAGTGCTGGCTCTAACGGAGAATTATCCTCAACTGCGGTCAAATGAAAGCTTCCTGCGGTTGCAGGATGAGCTGGCAGGCACGGAAAACCGGATCGCCGTAGAGCGCCGCCGCTACAACAATGCTCTCCAGGACTACAACGCCTATATCGGGCAATTTCCGAACAACGTTTTCGCGGGCTGGGCGGGCTTCCAGAGAAACGATGCCTATTTCGCCGCTACTCCGGCGGCGCAGCAGCCGCCGAAGGTGGAATTTCCTGCCGCCCGCCAGTGAGTGCGCCGTTACTTAGCAGCTCATTCCGGGGCGTGGTTGTGTTGCCCGGCGGCTGGCGCAGCGTCAAACCAGCGGTGGTATAGACGTTGCGGGGGTTCCACAACATCCAACCGTCGCTACCGAAGCTTTCGGCGGCCTGAATCTGGTCTCTGATCTGGTCCGCGCCAAATTTTCTGCGATCAAAGGCATAGTCTCGAAAGGCTTGCAGCCAGGGCCTGAAGTGAGTGGGGTCGAGCCCCGTCCGCTGCTGGGCGCGGGCAAGGGTCAGCCGGATAATATCCAAAGGATCTTTGACGGGATTCCTGTCGCCCGGGATGCCGAACTGGAAAGTGGAAGGGTAGAGCATGGGCGAGATGTAATCGACGATTTGCCCGATGCGCTCGATCTTCTGGCCGATGCCCGTGTCATTCCGGTTCCAGCACGTGTAACCAAAGATGTCCGCGGAGAGGAAAACATTGTACGGAGTGAGCTTTTTCCTGGCTTCGGCAAGGAACGCGGTGATGGTGGCGACTCGCGCATCCTCGTTGTTGTGCTGCGAAAAAACCACGCCCTTCTTGTCCGGAAAACGCACGTAGTCGAATTGGACCTCGTCAAAACCCGACTGGGCGGCTTCCACGGCAATCGCGATGTTGTAGTCGCGGACTTCCTTTTTGAAGGGATCGGTCCACGCCATGTTTTCGTTGTCGCGCCAAACCCTGCCGTCCCCGGTCTTCACCGCCAGGTCGGGTTTGGCGGAAGCCAGCATGTCATCTTTGAAGATGACGATTCGAGCGATCAGGTAGAGGTGTTGCTGGTGCAGTTCGTCGAGCCGGGCTTTCAGGTTGCGTACGGTAATAATGCTTTGCGCTCCGTCCTCTTTGGCCAGAGGAATCGCGCTGGGATACGAAAGCATGCCCCGGTCGCCTTTGACGTCAATAACCAGTGCGTTTAGCTCCGTTTTCTCGATCAGATGGACTGCGCCGCCACGAATTGAAGAATTACCAATCGCGTAAAACGAAAGGTAGAGGGCCTTCGGGCGGAACGGAGTCAACCTGACCAATGTTTGATCGCCGGCGCAGGAACCTGCAGGAAGGTCCGTCCGCAGGTAGCCGGCTGCCCTGACGCCCGCCGCGTCGCCCGTGCCTGTGACTTGAAAGACCCCGTCGCTATCGGTTTTAACAACGGAGTTTCCCATGGTGGCCAAAGCGCCCGCGATGGGGAGGCCGGATTTTGCGTCCAGGACCCGCCCGCGGCACGCGCCCGCAAAGCTGGTCCCCGGCGCCAGCGCGAACGCCAGGAACAGCGACGCAAGCGCCACGCCGCGCTTAGCGCCGCGCCGGTGTGCCGTCGAGAATATCCTCGAAGAAGCGTCCGCTGTCCCGGTCGGTAACCAGGTAGCGCGAGATTCCCATGATGTTGTCGGAATCGCCGGCGTGCCTTCCGTCGAGCGCAAATGCTGCGGTATATCCGGCTTGAGATGCGTCGTGTGTGAGTGTTTGATCATAGATTCCAAACGGCCATGCCAGCATGGAAACGTGGATTCCCAGCTTCCGGTCAAGAACGTCCCTGGAGCGGCGAAGCTGAAGGTCCACAAATTTGTTGTACTGGGCTGGCGTCATTCGCCTCTTTTCGATCTTGAAGTTGGGATGCCAGTAGGTGTGGGATTGAATATCAAAGAGTCCGGTAGCCTTGAGCGCGCGCAATTGCTGCCAGGTCATGGCGTATGACGCGTTTGAAATCGCGGACGGATAGATGAACAGGGTCACAGGAATGCGGTACTTTTCCACCAGAGGAAGGGCCTCGGTGTACACGGATTCGTGGCCGTCGTCCATGGTAATCACCACGGAATGCGGAGGCGGTGGAGGGGCCTTGCCCTCCTTGTACGCTACATAACGGGCTAGAGGAATGAAATGATAGCCGTGCTCCGCCATGTATTGAAGCTGGAACTTGAAGACGGAAAGCCTGACCGTCATGCTGTCGGAGCGAAAGGTGTTAAACCTGTGGTAGTCGAAGATGAGAACTTCGTGGCCAGAGGCCTTGACGGCCCCGCTCAGTGGAGTTGACGATACGAAGCCGGCGACCAGGCATGCCGTCGCGACCCGTAAAAACCTGCGGTAAGTGCCGTTTTTCATTCCGAGTGACAAAGGGCCCCATTATTCTCCTCCCCCGAGGCAGAATGTAAGCATGCCTGTGACTCGTCCATTCGTCAATAGGTTTTATTTGTGCTCTGGTTTTCCCCCCGGCCCGGAACTGCGCCTGTTTCGTGAGGTCCCTGCCTGGGCCTTCCGCGTTCGGTCTTTCCTGGAACGTGGAGGCTATGCAGTTCGTTTACTGATGTGACATATTATAAATGACTTACCTTGCGTCCAAACCGTGCGAGCACTCCTGGTCGGTGCCCGCCGGCTGGGAAACCAGGTTTTTGGAGCAGATTTTGATCGTTTCTGGCCGGTTCCCTTCAGAGCGGCGCGGGAGGCCGCAAGCGTTTGCCAAAAGCGCAAACGAACGGACCGGAATGGCGCCAGCTATTTCTGATTATTTTGCGAAGCGGCAGCGCACAGGTCCTCAATCGGCTGATTCGGCTTGTATTCAAGTTTTTGGGGCGGCGCGCAGCCTTGCTCACGCGTGATTCGAAGGCTCGGCTTTCCCACCTCTTCTTTTTCTGCTTCGGCCGCGACAGGCTTGAGAGCTTTTTTCATATTTTCAAAGGCCGTGGTTTGCAGTATCAAACTTTCTTTCTTCGGGAGGAATGCTATCTCGCGTTGGGTGTCCACCATTCGCTGATAGAAGGGTGGATGCGTCCGGAACCAGCTTACGCTGTTGACGTAACCGGCGCGCGTGGCCATCTTGTCGAAAAAGCGCGTGAATCCCGATGGATCATACCCGGCATTCCACGCGTACTGGACGCCAAGCTGATCGGCTTCGAGTTCATAGTCGCGGCTTACGCCCAGCAGTTGGAGGCTCAACACCAGACCCAGTCCATAGAAACCGTACTGCAAGGCGTAGTACATCCCAATGCCGGCGATCCCTCCCGTGAGGACCACGGCGGCAACCTGGGCCGCCTGGTAGAAAATGCTCGCGATGGTCGCGCGCTTCATCAGCTTGCTGCTGTGCCGGGCGACATCGTGAGAAATTTCATGCGCAAGGACGCCTGCGAGCTCTGACTCATCATCTGCTTCTTCGAGCAATCCCCTTTGCACGAAAATGTACCCGCCCGGCAGGGCAAATGCATTGGCCTCCCTCGACTGCAGCACCGTGCAGTGGAGAGGAATTTTCAGGTCCGAGTGCGTGGCGATGCGTTGCGCCACTGAGTTGACATACTCCTGAATACCCTTGTCCGGCAGGTCCTTGGGCATGATCCCAGCCTGTTTCATCTGTTGAATCGCCTCCTGCCCTCTTCGAATATCGTCCTCCTGGCCCGCCGCGATTTCCCGGAAGCCGATGTCCTTTACATCGCCCCAGCGGCGCTGGTTGTAGGAACCGTTCGCAATCTGCTGTTCAATCTCCTTGTGTGTCGCCGGCCATTTCTGGATCAGGTCCAGTTTGGCGGTGAGGTTGTCGTACGCAGTTGGGATGGCATTTCGCGACAGGACCTCAGCTTCGCTCCTCAGCAATTCGAGATTTTGGATCTGGCAGTGCAAATCCTTCCGCTCGGCGTCGGTAATCTTCTGCGTGTTTTGTTTCAGCTCTTTTTGTGCCGCCGCTATCTGTTTGTTGTAATTCTTCGCATGGGTTTTGAACTGATTAACGCAAAAGTCCTCGCCTTTTTGCAGGCCCTTGCGCTGCTGTTCAATCTCCGCTGTTGTGAAGGCGAGCTTCGGCGCGACCTCAAAGAGTTCCACGTAAGGTTTCTGCAAATAGTCGCGAAGGGAAGCGGCCTCCGCGGCGGAAGATGAGGTTTCGGCCCCGGCCTGGCCTGCTCTAGCGGTCATCAGCGGCATCAAGACCAGCGCCTCACACAACACGAGCACCATCCCTTTGCGAAACCGGCCCGACATAGCGGACTCCTATCCGCGCTCGCGGGGACCTGATACAGGCCCGCAGGCACACACGTTTGATTTAAAAGATCGACGCCGCACGTCCACGAATGAATGCTGCGCAATCGTATATTGCGAGTTTCCGCCAGTCAACCATAATCCCTTCATGGGCAGCCCGGGAATGGCAGCAGACCGGTGTGGCCATAAAGCCTGCTGAAAGTAAGGCATTTAGCGGCCCACAGGCGCTCCGGGCGCCGATACCTATACACGGTCTCCATCAAGCTGAGAACGTATGCGTGTCCCGACCTGTAATCCGGGAGTGCGAATTGAAGCAAATGGATGAGCCGTCGGCGGCCCCCAGAGGGCATGGGCCAAAGGTGCGTGGTACTTCCGTACCATTGCCTCCTAGTATCGCAGAAGTTACTATTCGGAATGGTAATGTTGGGCGGGGACGGTGGAGGACCTATGTTGCAGGACCCTGACAGATACTTTCTCACCACTGGCGATGCTTCCGTCATGCAGAACGTGTTGTCCCTCGTCTCGGCGCGAGACAAGTCAGAAGGCGCCCTGGCCCCTGAAGCGGTTGCCAAGGACCGTTGGGACAAGATGATCCTCGAGCTTCGAAGGCCCAAGGAACCCGCAGCCGGCGCCGCTCCCCAGGTGAAAAACCTCCGGACCAGCCATTTTGGACGGGTCCTGGTGGTGACGGGCGAAGCGACAGCGCCGGAAATACTCGACGAAATCGACGCGCTTCGCCATCCGCAGTTTTCCCTCAGATGGGTGACCTCCGGCCTGCTCGCGTTTGGCCGCACTGTGTTTTGCAGCCTATGGTTGGCTGATTCTCAAAATTAGCAGAGTTGTTCAGCGCTGCCGGCCATTTACCCTTTAGGAAATAAAGCAGACAATAAGGCGGCGTCGCGCGCCGCAGCCGGGCTATGGACTGGCCGCAATTCGTCTGCTGCGGACCATGAGCGCGATCGCGGCGGCTAACCCCAGAGCGCCTGAATACCCGCAAAGGCCGTGACTCCAGCCGACAGCGTCAAGGTGAGCAGATAGATGACTCCCAGCGCTCCAAATGCGACTCCCAGGAGAACGGCAAGATAACCGAACCATCGCGGGATGATGGGAGCGCCGATCAGGATGATCCCGAGAGGCAAGAACAGAGTTGGCGCGGCCACAATGAAGTAGAGGTGTTGAACAGCAGAAATGACACTCAGACTGATGAAAGGCATCGTCGGCGGATCTGCATGAAAGGCGCTGATGTAAAAGGTGACCTCGATGAGACTGACAGTCATGAGGATTGTGGCCCCGAAAAAGGTCATCCAGCCGGAAAGGCTCTGCGCGGCCCCGGCTAAGTGAACAAGGGAGAAAGCGAAAAGGATTATGAGGACCGGACCAACCACTTGCAACCAGCCTCCCCAGAGCACGGAACCGTAATGCTGCCGGCCGAACTCCATCAATTCGGCGCTGGTCGCGCCTGGGGGCGGACCGGGATTGATATTGAATGACACCAGGATCAAAACGACACCAATGATGCCGCTCAGTCCGCTCAGGATGCAGAATGACCGTTTGGAAACCAGACGATTGCCCATGCGCCTCCTTCAAGTACCTTCATACCGAAAATCCGTCGCCCTCGGCGCCCGTGGCTCGGGACAAACGCTGCCTATCTTTCCGATGTGATTTGCCGCACGCCCTGGAGCCTGCCCAGGCGGTCCATCAACGAGCTGAGGTCTCGCGCGGACACCGGGGTCAGGACGATGTCAACTCGGTCAGCGGCGCCCGCGTCGCCTGGCAGCACGACCATGCGATCGAGCTGCTGCCCTGCCGATTCCACTGCTGACTCGATTGCCGCCAACGATCCTACGCCATGCTCGAGCAGCAGGCTCAGCTCATGTGAATGGCGGTGGTGGAATAAGCGGTTCTCAACCGGCCGCAGGCCCGCCAGAATCAGCAGCGCCAGCACCGCCGTGGCTACGGCGACCAGATAAAGCCCGCCGCCGACTGCCGCTCCAATCGCCGCCACCACCCAAATGCTCGCTGCGGTCGTCAGCCCCCGCACCGTTTCACGCTGGAAAATGATCAGCCCTGCGCCCAGGAACCCTATACCGCTCACAATCTGCGCCGCGATGCGCGAAGGGTCCAGCACAACGTTTGGTGCTCCAAGAATGTCGTGGAAGCCGAAGCTCGAAAGCACCATGAAGAGCGCCGCGCCCAGCCCGACCATGGCGTGCGTTCGCATTCCGGCGGCGCGTTCGAGGCGCTCGCGCTCGACTCCCACGAGCGCGCTCAGCAATGCCGCTACCACAAGGCGTACTGCAATCTCCGAAAGAGGAATCATCCTGGAATCCTCCTGCCCTAAAATCACATCAGAGTGATCAAACAGAAAAACGATTGGCTCCATCGGCCGGCGCGCAGAGGCCCACTAGCCGACAACTATTCTAATCCCACTCCCGCCCGTTCGCAGACCGGCATTCGAGATCAGGGATTGCGCCGCTTGCTACCCGTTCGGGCTAGAATAGACAATGGCATTCGCGCTGTAGGCCGGGCCGCGGCCGGGTGCGCAATTGAATTCGGGCTGAAAGATCTGAATTTTCCGCCAGGGAAGCCATGCCTGTACTGCGACTGGATCCTGTTCGGCGAAGGTGGGTGATCACTGGCCAGCGGCCTGCCATGCCGGACGCGCTGGATTCGGGTGAATTGTGTCCATTCTGCCCCGGAAACGAAGGGTATACTCCGGCGCCGATCCGCCAGAATCTGGATGCTGAAGGCCGCTGGGACGTGCGTGTGTTCCACGATCGCGCTCCTCTGTTCCGCGTGGAGGGCGGCCTCAATCGCCAGGGCGAAGGGATGTATGACCGCATGAACGCCCTGGGTGCGCACGAAATCGTGGTGGAGACCAGCCTGCATGGGAAGACGCTGGCAGAGCTTGCTCCTGAGCACATCGCCCGTGTGCTGGAAATCTGCCGTGACCGGATTTTTGACCTCAAGCAGGACCCGCGGTTCCGCTACGTCTCGATGTTTAAGGACCAGGGCCGCGCGCGGCGAGCCGCCGAGGAACACGCACACTCGCAGATTCTTGCTGTCCCTGTGATCCCCACCCTGGTTGAACGGGAGCTCCGCTGGAGCCTGTTCCATTACCAACGCAAGGAGCGGTGTATCTACTGCGACATCCTATACCAGGAGGGCCGCCAGGGCACGCGGGTCGTTGACCAGAACTCAGATTTTGTCTGCCTCTGCCCGTATGCCTCGCGCTTTCCGTATGAGGTTTGGATATTGCCGGCGCAGCACCATTCCTCCTTTGAGCGGGACGTGGCGCCGTGGCCGCGGCTGATTTCGCTGGCAGCATTCCTGAAGATGGAGCTGCTGCGGGTCCAGAATATTTCCGACAAGCTGCGACTGGTGCTGCACACGGAGCCCAACCTTGCCGCCTATGGCACGGAAACGACCCGCTGGAAGACCGTGAAGGACGATTTCCATTGGCACTTTGAAATCTATCCTGAGCTTGACGGTGAATCGGACCACTTTGACGCGGAAACCTTCTACTACAATCCCGTCCCGGCGGAGGAGGCCGCGATCGCCCTGCGCGCGATTGGGCCTGTAGCAGATCAAAATCGGCCCCAGGCGAAGGTGAGTGACTAATGGCCATTCCCAAAATCGCGCTTGGCCAGATCGAGCTTCTGGTCTTTGACCTGGACGGCACGCTGGTGGACAGCGAGCTCGACCTGGCGAACAGCGTCAACGCCACGCTGGAAAAAATCGACCGCGAGCCACTCAGCATGGAACGGATCGCGTCGTATGTAGGGCAGGGTGTGAAGGTCCTGGTGAGCCGGGCGCTTGGCGCGGGCGTCAACGAGGAACTGTTGGAACAGGCACAAAGGATTTTTCTGAACCATTATCGCGAGCACATGCTGGATCATACCGCCGCCTATCCCGGAGTCCGGGAAGCGCTGGCGGAGCTCGACGGGCGCAAGATGGCGGTGCTGACCAATAAGCCTGTGAAGTTCAGCCGCGACATGCTGAAGGGCCTTGGCCTCGCGGACCGGTTCCTGCAGATTTACGGCGGCGACAGCTTTGCAAGCAAAAAGCCGGACCCGGTCGGCCTCCAGCGGCTGATGGAGGAAACCGAAGCGCCGGCCTCGAAAACCATGATGATCGGCGACTCCGTCTCCGACGTTCTCGCGGGCCGTAACGCGGGCGCCTGGACCTGCGGAGTGAATTACGGGTTTGGCGCTCCCACGCTGGATGAAGCGCCGCCCGACATCCGGATTGACGATTTGCGCGAATTGCCGAAGCTGCTGAATGGAAAATCTTAGCAAGGCAGGAATCGAACGGCCGGGCCGCAAACGAAGGCGCCTGGCGTTACTGACGCTGGCGGCGCTTGCTTTCCAGCTGGCCTTACAGATGGCTGCCGCGTCGCTGCCGGCGCCCATCGAGCAGGAACGCCGCGAGCTGTTGAACAACCCATGGGACCCGGCAAAGCTCTACGACGTCTTGACGGCACAGGACCCCGCCGCGGGTGAGGACCTTTATCGCGCGGCGTTCGCGGCGGGGCCGGCCATTATTCCAAAGCTTGAGCATGCGCTCAAAGACGACCGCACCGCTGAATTTGCCGCGCAGACCCTGGCTTATTTGGGCGACGAGCAGTCGCTTGCAATCCTGGAGAGGCTTTTGAAGGACCCACGCGACCTGGACCTGAGGCGCTTTTATTATGGCGCGCTGGGCGGGTCCGGCAATCCGCAGGACACTGAAATTCTTCTGAACAAGGTGCTCGCTTCAGACCACGAGCCCGACCGCGACGTAACCCAGAACGCCATTCTCGCGCTCTCCATCAGCTCTGACGCGGCGCTTGTGCCCAGACTTCGCCAGGCGCAAATGCAGATCACTGATCCCGTCATCCAGGACGATATCGAGACGGCCGCCATGGTCGTTGAGCTGCGGGCCAGTTTCATGGCGTCCCCGGCTGGGAAGTCGGTGGGACGTTCCGTGGAGCAAACAATTCGCAGCTACTTCATGCCCGCGCTCGAGCTGCCATCGGCCGCGGGAGAAGCAGGGCAACAGAATGCCGGCGTGGAGGTCCACGTCAAAGATCTGACATATTCGCCGGATAAGTCACGCGCGCTGGCCGCGGTCGATTTTGAAAACCCCGAAGCCGTCGCATCCTACCATATCGTTCTGCAGAGAAACCGGGCGGGATGGAAAGTTGCGAGCGTGTGGCTGGGCGAGGAACGCGAAAAGCCGCAGCCGCCGGCGTCGCAGAAATGATCTGACCGCTTGGCATGGGCGTCTCGCCCATGAACACGGCTGAGACGGCCGTGCCACATTAGTTGCCGCTCCGGCACGCTGTGTTCTCGGTGTGAAAACTATTGAACCACAGAGGGCACGGAGAGTGCGGTTGGTTGCAGGTCTGCTGTTCAGCAGATGCCGGCTCGCCTGGTGGCGAGGTAAACTCGCCACTACCTCGCAAAAGGCCGTGCCATCGCCCAGTTGCCAGAATCTCCTGCCATCCCTGATAATTCTTGTGCAATGACACATCTGATTGTAGGAACCGCGGGTCACATTGACCACGGGAAATCCGCGCTGGTGCAGGCATTGACGGGCACAGATCCCGACCGTCTGGAGGAAGAGAAAAGACGCGGCATTACCATCGACCTGGGATTTGCCCACCTGGACATCGGAGGCGATATTCGCGTGGGATTCGTGGATGTGCCCGGCCACGAGCGTTTCGTGAAAAACATGCTGGCCGGCGTGGGCGGCATCGACCTGGTGCTGCTGGTGGTGGCGGCGGACGAATCCATCAAGCCGCAGACCCGCGAGCATTTTGATATCTGCCGGCTGCTGAATATCCGCAACGGGCTGGTGGTGATAACAAAATCTGACCTCGTCGATAGCGACGTGCTGGACCTGGTGAGGCTGGAAGTCCACGAGATGGTGAAAGGTTCCTTTCTTGAAAACGCGCCGATGGTTGCCGCCAGCTCAAAAACGGGCGCGGGGCTGGACGATATTCGGAATGCGTTGCGGCGCCTTGGCGAGGGAATTCTGGCCAGGCCGCTCGCGCTGCCGTTTCGCCTGCCCATCGACCGCGCGTTTGTGATGAAGGGCTTTGGGACCGTAGTGACGGGGACGCTGATCGCCGGGAGCATCCACAAAGACGACGAGGCGGAAATTTTTCCGGAAGGCCGCCGGGCGCGCATTCGCGGAATCCAGGTGCACAACGCGCCCGCGGAAAGCGCCGAGGCCGGCCAGCGCACCGCCTTGAATCTTGCCGGGATTGAAAGCAGCGAAATCGAGCGGGGCATGGTGCTGGCTGCCGCGGGGCTGTTTCAGGCGACTTCGCGCCTCGATTGCTCGCTGACTTTGTTGCGCTCCGCGCGGCCGCTGAAGAACCGCGCGCGGGTGCATTTCCATTCCGGAACGGCGGAGACGGTAGCGGAGGTTGTCCTGCTGGGTTCCAGAGAACTTGCGCCCGGCATGCAGGGTTGCGTGCAACTCCGGCTGGCGCATCCGGGACTGTTCCTGCCGGGAGATCGTTTCATCGTGCGGCAGTTTTCTCCGGTGGTCACCATCGGAGGCGGCGTGGTAATCGACAATTTCCCCGGACGGCACCGGTTGCTGGATCCTGCCGTAGCGAAGTGGCTTTCGGCCATGGAGAAGGGAAGCGAGGAAGAGAGGCTGGAACTGCTGGTGCGTGAGTCCGGAGAGGCCGCCATGTCCATGCTGACGGCGCGCATGGGAAGATCGGAGGCCGCGCTGGAACAACTGGGCCGGGCGCTCCAGGCGAAAAAACGCCTCGTGGTTCTGGGCCAGCCGGCTGGCATATTCGTCCACGCTGAACACTTCATACATCTGGCGGGCGAAGTCGCGAGGCAGCTCGCAAGCTTTCACGGCAGCAATCCCCTGATGAGCGGCATTGCCAAAGAGGACTTGCGGGGCCGGGTCCGCGACCGGCAGAAGCGGGAGCCATCGGCGGCGGTCTTCAACGCTGTACTGCGGCAGCTCGAGAAGGCGGAAAAGATTGAGGCCAGCGGGGAGACCGTCAGGCTAGCGGGGCGCGTGATCGAACTGGACTCCCAGGAAGCGGCGGCGCGCGACCAGATTGTCCACGCGTTCGCTACGGCGGGGCTCGCCGTGCCGGCGGCAAGTGACGTGCTGGCCGGACTGAAGATCGATCGTATTAGAGCCGCGAAGATCCTGCAAATGCTGCTGAAAGAGAAAGTGCTGGCGAAGGTGGCGGATGACCTGATTTTTCACTCCGGCGCCCTGGGCAACCTCAAACAACTGCTGGCGCGCCAGAAAACCAAGAGCGATCGCATCAACGTGGGCGTGTTCAAGGAACTGACCGGGCTCAGCCGCAAGTACGCCATCCCGCTGCTCGAATACCTTGACCGCGAGCGCGTCACCCGCCGCCAGGGCGATGAGCGGATTATTCTTTGATATCGTAATGAAGGTGATGCCATGGGAGGGCAGAGCTCCAGCTCCGCCGCCCGTGGGCGTCACGACGAAAGGACCTTCGGTCCCTGAAGCCGCGGGCTCTATTCTGCCGTGACCGACTTCATAATCTCATGCAGCAGTGGGACCGGCAGGCCGACGACGTTGAAGTAGCAGCCGTCGATGCGGGGAACGAAGCGCGAGGCAAGCCCCTGGATGGCATAGCCTCCGGCCTTGTCAAAAGGCTCGCCGCTCGCGACGTAAGTTTCGATTTCCTCACAAGTCAGATTTCCGAATGTGACGGAAGTCGTCTCATGCTTCCATGCCAGAATACTTTCCGGCGCGCGGACGAGGCACACCGCTGTGATCACGCGATGGGCGCGGCCGGAGAGCGTGCGCAGCATTCGCGCGGCATCGGCTGCGTCAACAGGCTTCTCCATGATTTCAGCGTTGACGGTCACCACGGTGTCAGCGCCCAGCACCAGGCTTCCCGCTTCCGACTGCCGCGCAACCTCCAGCGCTTTGTCACGAGCCAGCCTGCGCGCAAAATCTTCCGGAGACTCATCCGGCAGCCGGATTTCTTCAATCCCGCTGGGCCGAACTTCAAAATCGAAGCCCGCATTTTGCAGCAGCTCGCGGCGGCGGGGAGAATTTGAAGCCAGAATCAAGCGCATCACGGGACTATTATAAGGTCCCCAGAAAGGACTCAACAAAATGTTTGACCTTGAGGACGATTGTGGTAGACTCGTTGACCTCTCGATACAGACGGAACCGGACCAGGGAAGTCGATGGAAGAAATCAGCAAGATTCTCCCTCTCATATTCAAGGGGCAGGCTCGCCGGACAAACTCTCATGTGCTGGACGTGCTCGCGCCATTGTGGCCGCTGGTAGCCGGCAAGCCAATGGCGCGCCACTCGCGCCCGACGTTCTTTGAAGAAGGCACGCTGACGTTGGAATGCGACTGCACGGCCTGGTCTGCCGAAATGCGCCGAATGTCAGACGACATCCTGACGCAGGTCAATCGTTACCTGGGTGTACCGGCGGTCCGGAAGTTGAAGGTCGCCTATGTGCCGGGACCGGTAATGGCCGCGCCGCTACCAGACAAATCACAAGTCAACTGATATCATGTTTAATGCGCCTCGCGGGTAACTCCATCCCTTAGGCTAAGTGGATGCTTTAGGGAGAGCACGTTTAGACTAACGGCAAATTCCTCACCCTCGTGCGGGGCCGGAATGACGCGAACGGGTTTAGCACGGCGGACGGCGTCCTTTTAATAAACCAGAGGGTGTGCGCTTGCGGGCTGATCAACCCTTCCAGTCGGCGGAAAGCAATGGCTTTAAGCGAAAAAGACGTTCTCTACGTGGCCGATCTCGCCCATCTTGAGCTGACGGACGAAGAGGTGAAAAAATTCGGCCCCCAACTCGACGCGGTGCTCGAGTACGTCCAGAAGCTTAATGAACTGGACACAGCGGGAGTGGAGCCGATGGCCCAGGTGACCTATCCCGCGACCGAGAATCCGGCCCTGCGCGATGACCTGGCGCAGCCCTGCTTCACGCAGGTGGAAGCGCTCCAAAATGCTCCGGAGGCGGGCGGCGGCTGTTTCAAAGTGCCGCAGGTGATTGAGAAAGAGTAGCTGGGCATTGGCTGTGGCCACGGCAAGACAGGTTGTTGAAAGAACCGCATGCTGAGTCCGTTCGCTCGCCGTTTGCCAACGCTCCTGATCCTGCATGGCGGGAGAAGGGGCTCGGGGGCAAACTCCGCGAAGCAACCGCTGTGGTTTCGTGGAAATGAGCGAAGCAGATCCTTCGCCTCGCTCAGGATGAAATTCCAGGCGGACTTTTTCGGCACCTTGCACCGTTCATGAACAACCTGACCCATCTGACCATTGAAGAAATTCACGGCCTGCTGGCGAGGCGGGAAGCCTCTGCCGAGGAGATTGCCCGGTCGCACCTCGAGCGCATCAAGAAGGACGACGCGAGCATCCGCTCTTACCTTTCCACCTGCGAGGAGAAAGCACTTGAGCAGGCGCGAGCGGTTGACCGCCAAATTGCGGCCGGCGAACCCCTGCTGCCGCTGTCAGGCGTGCCGGTGGCGGTAAAGGATGTTCTGCTGACGCGCGGGCTCAAAACAACCTGCGCTTCAAAGATGCTGGAAAACTTCGTCGCGCCCTATGATGCAACGGCAGTCGAGAGGCTGGAGTCGGCAGGGGCCGTTATCCTGGGCAAGACCAACTGCGATGAGTTTGCCATGGGCTCCTCGACGGAAAACTCCGGCTTCTATCCCACCCATAACCCACACGACCTGACGCGCGTGCCGGGCGGCTCGAGCGGCGGCTCTGCGGCAGCCGTGGCGGCCAACCTGGCGACGGTTGCGCTGGGATCGGATACAGGAGGATCCATCCGGCAGCCAGCGGCCTTCTGCGGCGTCGTAGGCATGATGGGGACCTACGGGCGGGTTTCCCGCTACGGCCTGGTGGCCTTTGCCTCCTCGCTCGACCACGTCGGACCCTTTGGACGCTCTGTGCGCGATGTGGCCCGGACGCTGAAGGTGATTGCCGGTCGCGACCCGATGGATTCCACTTCGGCGGGCGTGGCGGTTGAGGACTACGAAAAGTCTCTCGACGGCAACGTGCGCGGTTTGAAAGTGGGAGTGCCCAGTGAGTACTTTGAAAGTCTGAACCCCGAAATCCGCGCCAACATCGAGAAGGGAATCGGAGTGCTCGAAAAACTGGGGTGCGAGATTGTGCGCATCCGCTTGCCGCACACCGAGTACGCCATCGCCTGCTACTACATTATCTGCACGGCCGAGGCAAGTTCGAACCTGGCTCGCTATGACGGCGTGCGTTACGGTTACCGGGCGAAGGAATATTCGGGCCTGCGCGACATGTATCGCAAGACGCGCGACCAGGGGTTTGGTCCGGAAGTGAAGCGCCGTATCATGCTGGGGACCTACGTGCTGAGTTCCGGCTATTACGACGCTTACTACCTGAAAGCGCAAAAGGTGCGGACGCTGATTACGCGGGATTTTGTTGAAGCCTTTGATGAAGTCGATGTAATTGTCGCCCCCACTTCGCCCCTCCCTCCCTTCAAACTGGGCGAGAAAATGGATGATCCGCTGCAGATGTACCTTGCCGATATTTACACCGTTACCGCCAGCCTGGCGGGCATTCCCGGGATTTCCGTGCCCTGCGGTCGGTTAGCTGGAGAGCCTCCGATGCCGGTGGGCATGCAGATCTTCGCCAAACACTTCGACGAAGCGCGGCTCTTGCAGGTGGCCGACGCTTTTGAGAAGGCGGGCGGGTTCGAGCTTTCCTGAAGTTCCTCAGGGGTCCCAATTTTCTGCAACGAGAAATTCAAGATTCAAAATTCAAGATTTCAGATTCCACATCTCGTGGGCGTTCATGAGGAGGTCGTCCGCGACTTTTAAGTCCTGCGATTACGGATTCGGTCCAATCTTGCAAGGAATTCTTTTCGTTGCCGGTTTGCCTCATCCCCCTTGCGGATTTTGTCCGTAACGCACCGCTCGTCTTTCATGCCTGAATTTTGAACCGAGCGCACCCATGCGCCTAACTGTTTGGAAATGGTTTCCGCTTTTGATTTCAAAGTCAAAATTTCGGATCCAAGCTCTTTGAATGCACGAAGCCTCTCCAGCAGGCAGAGCATGGAGCGCACTTCTCCGGATGATCCTCGAGCGATATACAGGAAGGCGAGGAGTTCCTGATTGCTGCCTCTTTCAAATCCCTCTGCGATGTTGTTGGAGATGGATACCGTCGCCCGCTCCAGTTGATCTCGGAGGCTGTACTGACCTCGGAAAGGAGGATTCGTGGTGAAGGCGTAAATATTTGCGGCCAGTTCGATGCTTGCCTGCCAAACGGGAAGTTGCTCGAATCGCTCATATTTCACTTCATGTCCTCTGGAACGGCGTGATGTTGAAGCCGTGAAATATACTTTGAATTTTGAATATGGAATCGTGTCAGGAGTTGTTAAACAGGGAGCCAAACTTTGTTCGGGCGTCTTCCTGTTTGCCCGGGCCGGAGCCGCTGGCCAGCAGGACGGGGTTGGGCTGGAAATAGTCGCAGTAATTTGACGCTTCCTTGTCCCGGACCCATTCCACCTGCGGTTCGGCGCACTGGTTGTGTTTGCCGGGATCGTAGAAGCGACAGTTGCGGCAGCAGTGCAGGTCAGCGTCGCAGTTGGGGCAGGTTTCGCGGCCCATGACGCGTTCCGGCGCGTTAATCTGTTCGCCGCACTTGAAGCAGGAGAACCGCATGAGTAAAGTTGCGAAGGCCGGCCCCCGAGAATGCTGTCCGCCATTACAAGCGACACTCCCGGGTTGCCGGCCTCCTGGTTCTTATTGCGTTGGCCTGGCTTCGTCTTCGTCCATCAGTTCCGCGGCAATGCCGGGTGAGGGAGGAATGGCTTCCTCGCCGGGCATCCCTTCGGCGATTTCAAGTTCGGGTTCCGGAACCTCGGTTTCCGTCAGCAGGCGGAAGTTGCGGTAGCGTTCCAGCCCCGTGCCGGCGGGAATCAGGCGGCCCATGATAACATTTTCCTTGAGGCCGCGCAGGTGATCGACCGCACCCCGGATGGAGGCTTCGGTCAGCACGCGCGTGGTCTCCTGGAAGGAGGCCGCCGAGATGAACGAATCAGTGGCCAGCGAGGCCTTGGTGATGCCGAGCAGCAGGGAGCGGCCCGTGGCGGGTTTGCCGCCCTGCGCCACCGCCCTGTCGTTTTCGCCACGGAAACGGAACTTGTCCACCTGCTCGTCGAGCAGAAATTCCGTGTCGCCGGGTTCTTCCACCTTGATCCACCGCATCATCTGCCGGACGATCACCTCGATGTGCTTGTCGTTGATATTGACGCCCTGCAGCCGGTAGACCTCCTGGATTTCATCTACCAGGTACTTCTGCAGTTCCTTTTCGCCGAGCACCGCCAGGATGTCGTGCGGGTTGCGTGGCCCGTCCATGAGCGGCTCACCCGCCTTGACGCGTTCTCCCTCCTGCACGGAGATGTGAACGCCGCGAGGGAGCAGGTACTCTTTGGTTTCGCCGCGCTCCGGAATCACGATCACCTTGCGCTGTCCCTTGAGGACGTCGCCGTAGCGGACCACGCCGTCGATTTCGGTGATGACGGCGGGCTCGTGCGGCTTGCGGGCTTCAAACAGCTCCTGGACGCGCGGCAGACCGCCGGTGATGTCCTTGGTCTTGGTGGTTTCGCGCGGGATCTTGGCCAGAACGTCGCCCGCCTGGACGGTGTCGCTGTCCTGAACCATCAGGTGAGCGCGGGAGGGCATCAGGTACTTCTTGGCGCCCTTCGATGAAGCCTTTCCCTCTGGCCGGATGATCAGTTGCGGCTGGTATTTCTCATCCGGAGAATCCTTCACGACGAGCTGTGAAAGGCCCGTCACTTCGTCCACCTGTTCCTGAAGAGTGGTGCCGGTCTCGAGGTCCTTGAAGTGGACCTCACCCGCGACTTCCGTCAAGATCGAGAAGGTGTAGGGGTCCCATTCCACGACGGTGTCACCCAGCTTGACGGGCGCGCCGTCTGCGTAAATGATCTTGGCGCCGTAAACCACGGAGTATCGCTCGCGTTCACGGCCTTTCTCGTCGGCAACCACGATGGAGCCGTTGCGGTTCATCACCACAAAGTGGCCATCGCGATTGGTGACGGTCTGGAGATTTTGGAACTTGAGGAAGCCGTTGTTCTTGGCTTCCAGTTTGGATTGCTCGGAAATACGGCTGGCGGTGCCTCCGATGTGGAAGGTCCGCATGGTGAGCTGGGTTCCGGGCTCGCCGATGGATTGTGCGGCGACAACGCCCACGGCCTCACCGATCTCGACCAAGCGTCCGGTGGCAAGATTGCGTCCGTAGCAGCGGATGCAGACCCCGCGGCGAGACTCGCAGGTAAGCACGGAGCGGATCTTCACTCGCTCGATACCGGCTGCCTGGATGGACGCCGCCAGATCTTCGTTGATCTCCTGGTTGAAATCGACGATGACGTTGCCCTCGTAGTCCTTGATCTGTTCGAGGGAGACTCGGCCGACGATACGGTCGCGGAGAGGCTCGACGACTTCGCCGGCTTCCACAATGGATTCCACGTAAAGACCATCCACCGTGCCGCAATCGAATTCGGAGACGATGACGTCCTGCGCCACGTCCACCAGCCGCCGTGTCAGGTAGCCGGAATCGGCCGTCTTGAGGGCCGTATCCGCCAATCCCTTGCGGGCTCCGTGCGTTGAGATGAAGTATTGCAGCACGTTCAGCCCTTCGCGGAAATTGGCGGTGATGGGCGTCTCGATGATTTCGCCCGAGGGCTTGGCCATCAGTCCGCGCATGCCGGAGAGCTGGCGTATCTGCTGCTTGGAACCGCGGGCGCCGGAATCGGCCATGACATAGACCGGATTGAGCGAGCCGGTCGTATCCTGGCCTTCCATGGTCTGGAACATCTCATCGGCGACGCGGTCGGTGACGTTAGACCAGATGGCGATCACCTTGTTATAACGCTCGCCGTGGGTGATCGCGCCCTCCTGGTACTGCTTTTCAACCTCGATTACTTCTTTCTGCGCCGCGCGAACCAGGTCGGCTTTATTGGAAGGCACAACCAGGTCGTCGATGCCGAGCGACATTCCGGACCGGGTAGCATAGAGGAAGCCGAGGGCCTTGATCTTGTCCAACAGGCCGACGGCCGTTTCCAGTCCAAAGCGAAGATAGCTGTAATTGACCACCGCGCCCAGGCCCTTTTTGCGAAGGGTTCCATTGATGAAAGGCATCTCGGGAGGCAGATGGTCGTTGAAAATAACTCGACCCACGGTGGTGTTGATGAACTGGTGCTTCATTGTGATCGGTTCTGTGTGGAGGACGTCCTGGTCGTCGTATGCTGTCGTGAGGTCAACTACGCGCCCCGTGTAGCGGAGCCGGATGGGAGTGCGAGTCTCAACTTCCCCGGCTTCGAGCGCCAGCAGGACGTCCTCGGGGTTGGCGAATGTGCGGCCTTCACCCCTGGCCCCCTTTTGTTCTTTGGTGAGATAGTACACGCCCAGCACGACGTCCTGGGTGGGCGTGGCCAGCGGCTGTCCGTTGGCCGGCGACAGAATGTTGTTGGAGGCCAGCATCAGCACAGAGGCTTCAATCTGGGCCTCGGGTGAAAGAGGAATGTGGACGGCCATCTGATCGCCGTCAAAGTCGGCGTTGAACGCCGTGCAGACCAGCGGATGGATCTTGATCGCTTTGCCTTCCACCAGCACCGGCTCAAAGGCTTGAATGCCCAGACGATGCAGCGTGGGAGCACGGTTGAGCAGCACCGGATGATCTTTGATGACCTCTTCCAGGATGTCCCACACAACCGATTCCTGGCGCTCCACCATTTCTTTGGCCGCTTTAATAGTGGTGCAGTTACCGGACTGCTCGAGCTTGTGATAGATGAAGGGCTTGAACAGCTCCAGCGCCATCTTCTTGGGCAGGCCGCACTGATGGAGCTTGAGGTCGGGCCCCACCACGATCACGGAGCGGCCGGAGTAGTCAACGCGTTTGCCCAGCAGGTTCTGGCGGAAGCGGCCCTGCTTTCCTTTCAGCGTATCGGAAAGGGACTTGAGCGGGCGGTTGTTGGCGCCGCGCAACACGCGGCCTCTGCGGCCGTTGTCAAACAGAGCGTCCACGGCTTCCTGCAGCATGCGCTTCTCGTTGCGCACAATCACATCGGGCGCGTGGAGTTCCATCAGCTTCTTCAGCCGGTTGTTCCGATTGATGACGCGGCGGTAAAGGTCATTCAGGTCAGAGGTGGCAAAACGTCCGCCATCGAGCGGCACCAGCGGCCGCAGCTCCGGCGGAATCACCGGAATCACGTCGAGGATCATCCACTCGGGTTTATTGCCCGATTTACGGAAAGCCTCCACTACCTTCAGTCGCTTGGCATATTTGATCCGCTTCTGCTGGGAGCTGTCGGTCTTCATCTTCTCGCGCAGCTCCACGGCGAGCGATTCTACATCCAATTGCTTCAGGAGTTCCTTGATGGCCTCGGCGCCCATGCCGGCACGGAACTTGCCGAGAAAATCCTGCTGGAGTTCCCGGTAGCGCTCTTCCGTCAGGACTTCTTTTTCCTTGACGGGAGCTTCGCCGGGATCGGTGACGACGTAGGCCTCAAAGTAAAGGATCTTTTCAAGGTCGCGGAGCGAGATGTCCAGCAGGTGGCCGATGCGGCTGGGCAGGCCTTTGAAGAACCAGACGTGGGAGCAAGGCGCGGCCAGCTCGATGTGTCCCAGGCGCTCGCGCCGCACCTTGGAAAGCGTGACTTCCACACCGCATTTGTCGCAGATGACTCCACGGTGCTTCATCCGTTTGTACTTTCCGCAAAGGCATTCCCAGTCGGTAACGGGACCAAAAATTCTGGCGCAGAACAGGCCGTCGCGCTCGGGCTTGAAGGTCCTGTAGTTGATGGTTTCTGGCTTGGTTACCTCACCATGGGACCAGGAGCGAATCTTTTCCGGGGATGCCAGGCTGATACGAATGGCATCGAACTCTCCAATAAGGCTGACTCGGTCATAAGGGCTGCTTCGAAACAATGTTGCCTCCTTCTCAAGCGAGAAGCGTTTATTGGTATTCTTGCGGTCCTGCGTGATCCAACGCCTGGGAATCACGCCGACGGATAAAACTATTCAGCGCCCAAGGGCGCCGGCTGCAGTTCCTTGGGCTTCTTGATGAGCTCAACATCCAGGCAGAGGCTTTGCAGCTCTCGCACCAAAACGTTGAAGGACTCGGGCACGCCAGGTTCGATGGCGGCCTCGCCCTTGACGATCGCCTCGTAGATCTTGGCTCGCCCATAAACGTCATCAGATTTCGCCGTCAGCAGTTCCTGCAGGATGCAGGCCGCGCCGTAGGCCTCGAGAGCCCAGACCTCCATTTCTCCGAAGCGCTGGCCGCCGAACTGCGCCTTGCCGCCCAGCGGCTGCTGGGTGATCAGCGAATAAGGGCCGATCGAGCGGGCGTGAATCTTGTCGTCCACCAGGTGGGAAAGCTTCAGCATGTAGATGTATCCCACCGTCACCGGCTGCTCAAACGGATCGCCGGTCATTCCGTCGCGGAGCATGATCTTGCCGGAGGTCGAAAGGCCGGCCTTTTCGAGATAGGTCTTGATCTCCTTTTCGCTGGCCCCGTCGAACACAGGGGTGGCGAAGCGCACACCGCCCCGGACAGAGTTCGCGAATTCCAGGACCTCCTCATCCGTCGCTCCGCTGAACTTTTTGGCGAGCGGAGTTCCGCTGAAGAGGCCCTTCAGCTCTTCGCGCAGCGCCTCCGCGTGGCCGTTATTCGAGAATAGCGCCTTGATCTTATCGCCCAGTTCTTTGGCTGCCCACCCCAGATGGGTTTCGAGGATCTGCCCCACGTTCATCCGGGAAGGTACGCCGAGGGGGTTCAGCACAATTTCAACCGGAGTGCCGTCCGGCGTGTAGGGCATGTCCTCTTCCGGAAGAATCCGGGCGATGACGCCCTTGTTGCCGTGCCGGCCCGCCATCTTGTCACCCACCGAAAGCTTGCGCTTCATGGCGATGTAGACCTTCACCAGCTTGATGACGCCCGGAGGTAGTTCATCGCCCTTCTTGAGCTTTTGTTCCTTCTCCGCGGTGATTTTGCGCAGGATGTCGATCTGGCGCGAGGTCATCTCTTCGATCTCGTCGATTTGCTCCGTCAGGGTGGGATCTTTCTTCACGATCCGCATGCGCTTGAGGTTGCGTCCCGAAATGCGGGCCAGGTCGTCGCGCGTGAGCGTGTCACCCTTGGACATCAGGCGTTTGTTGGTTTTTTCGTCGTGGAGGTCGGCCTGCAGCTTTTCCCCTTCGAGCACGGCGCACAGGCGGTTCAGGCGCTCGTCATTCAGAATGCGAATCTCGTCGTTGAGGTTCTTTTCCATGCGCGATACCTCGGCCTCTTCAATGGCCCTGGCTCGAGCGTCCTTCTCGGCACCCTTTCGGGAGAAAATTTTGACGTCCACCACGATGCCTTCGATGCCCGGAGGACACTGAAGCGAAGCGTCGCGGACGTCGCCGGCCTTTTCTCCGAAGATGGCCCGCAGCAGTTTTTCTTCAGGCGAGAGCTGCGTTTCACCCTTGGGCGTGACTTTGCCCACCAGGATGTCGCCCGGCTTGACGTAGGCGCCAATCCGGATGACGCCGCTCTCGTCGAGGTCGCGCAGCAGGGTTTCGGAGACGTTGGGAATGTCGCGAGTTACGTCTTCCGGCCCCAGCTTGGTGTCACGCGCCTCGGTTTCGAACTCTTCGATGTGGATCGAGGTGTAGGAATCTTCCTTCACGAGTTTTTCGCTCACCAGGATGGCGTCCTCAAAGTTGTATCCGCGCCAGGGCATGAAAGCCACCAGAATGTTGCGTCCCAGCGCCAGTTCGCCGTGGTCGGTGCAGGGGCCGTCGGCGAGCACCTGGCCCGTCTTGACTCGCGTACCCTTTCGGACCACCGGCTTCTGGTTGACGCAGGTGTTCTGGTTGGAGCGTCGGAACTTGATCATCTGGTAGATGTCCGCGCCCACCTCCCGGGACATATGCTGGCTCTGGCCGTCGCCTTCCACCCGGACAATGATGCGTTCGCTGTCTACGCTGTCAACCACTCCATCGCGCTTGCAGATGACTACGGCGCCGGAGTCGCGGGCCGTCACCTCTTCCATGCCGGTGCCGACCAGCGGCGACTGGGCGCGGAGCAAGGGAACCGACTGCCGCTGCATATTGGAACCCATCAGAGCGCGGTTGGCATCGTCGTTTTCGAGAAAGGGAATCAGCGATGCCGCGACGCTGACCAACTGCTTCGGGCTGACGTCTATGTAATCCACGCTCTCGCGCCGCACCAGGACAAAGTTGCCGGTCTGCCGAGCGTTGACCAGTTCGTTGGCGAGGCGGCCCTTTTCGTCGATGGGAACGTTGGCCTGGGCCACCACGTAGTGATCTTCTTCCCAGGCCGAAAGGTAGAACGAATACGGCTCATATTCCACGGCCTTGCGTTTCTTCGAGCGCAGTTCGTTGTTCAGTTTTTCGACTTCTTCCTGCTCAACGTGCTCGCCCACCTTCCAGGGCCCGTCGCCGCCGTGGGTAATGGTGACATAATCCACCACCCTTCCGTCCCGCACCTTGCGATAAGGGCTTTCGATAAACCCGTACTCATTAATCCGCGCGTAGCACGAAAGCGATGAGATCAGCCCGATGTTGGGACCCTCAGGGGTCTCGATGGGGCAGATCCTGCCGTAGTGAGTGGTGTGAACGTCGCGGACCTCAAATCCAGCACGCTCACGCGAAAGTCCGCCGGGTCCCAGGGCCGACAGTCGCCGCTTGTGGGTGATTTCCGAAAGCGGGTTGGTCTGGTCCATGAACTGGGAGAGCTGAGACGAGCCGAAGAATTCGCGGATGGCCGCCATCACCGGTTTGGCATTGATTAGGTCGTGCGGCATGGCCGTGGACATTTCCTGGTAGACGGACATCTTTTCCTTGATGGCCCGTTCCATACGTACCAGGCCTAGCCGAAACTGGTTTTCCAGCAGCTCACCCACCGCGCGCACCCGTCGGTTGCCCAGGTGGTCGATATCGTCCACCTCAAACTTGCCACCGGGGTTCTTCTGCAGTTTCAGAAGGTAGCGGATGGTCGCATAGAAGTCTTCGGGATCCAGAGTGCGCTTGTCGAGGGGGAGCTGAACAGGCGCGGTTTCAGAGTGCTCGGTGGCCAGGGTCCCTTCGCAGCCGCGCTCGACTTCCGTACAGATATTGCCTTCTCGCTTGCGGACGTACATCTTCTCTTCGTCGACAACAACGTAGAAATTCGAGGTGGGAAGGTTGCGGGCGTCTTCCAGTTCAAACTGGGTCGTCTTGTCGTCCATCCGGACCTTGAGCTTGCTGTAGTAGCCCAGCTTGATGTTGAACTTCAGGCGGCCCACGCGGGAAAAGTCATACTTGCGGGGGTCGAAAAACATCCCGGTAAACAGGGCTGTAGCGGTATCCAGGGTTGGAGGATCGCCGGGGCGCAATTTCCGGTACATCTCGATTAAAGCTTCCTGCACACTTTTGATGGAATCGCGCCGCAGTGTCTGGCCGATGACGGGGCCGATCTCGTCGCGTTCGGGGAAGAAGACCCTCATTTCCTCGATTCCGCCGTCAATGGCGGAGTTGAGCACGGAGGGCGTAACTTCGTTGTTGGCTTCCAGCAGGATTTCGCCGGTCGATGGGTCAATGATGTCCTCGGCGGCGCAGGCGCTTTCCAGGTCGTGCGGGGTGATTTCCACGTGCGTAATTTTGGATTTCTGAAGTTCCTTCAGCACCGAGGCGGTTATGCGTTTTCCGGACGCGACGATCGTCTCATGCGACCGGGAGTGTTCCACGGCCTTCGAAAGCCTTATCCCCAGGAGTCCCTCGGAGACCTGCCACAGGAGCTTGCGGTCTTTGAGGCCGATATTTTCAACACGATAGAAGGTCTTGATGATGTCGGAGTTGTCTTTCAGGCCCAGGGCGCGCAGAAAGATGGTGCCCAGAATTTTGCGCTTTCGGTCAATCCGCACGTAAAGAATGTTTTTGGTGTCGTACTCAAATTCCACCCATGAGCCGCGGTAGGGGATGAGCTTGCCCAGGAAATAGCTGCGGGCGGCGTTGGACTCAAAAAAAACGCCGGGCGAGCGATGGAGCTGGCTGACAATCACACGCTCCGTTCCGTTAATGATAAAGGTCCCGTTGTCGGTCATCAGCGGGATCTCGCCGAAATAAACTTCCTGTTCCTTGATGTCGAGGATGTTGCGGGGACCTGCCTCGCTTTCCTTGTCGTAGAGCGTCAGACGGATGGTCACTTTGAGAGGGGCGGCAAAAGTCATGCCGCGCTCCTGGCACTCGGTAACATCATATTTGAGCTGGAGGGTCACAGGGTCGCCGCACTTGTGACAAAAATCAACTTCATTCTTGTTAAACGTTCCGCACTTCTCGCACAGTACCTCCCCGGCCTTGAAGGGATCGGTAACGACGGTATAGCCGCACTGCTTACAGGTGCGGCGCAGGTGGTGGAGTCCGCGGAGGCTACCGCACTTGCATTCCCAGTCGCCAATGGAATAGTCGACAAAATCGAGCTGGGCGACGCCGCGAAAGTCGGTGATGGGGAAAACCGAGTTAAAGACCGCCTGGAGTCCGAGGTCGTCACGCTCAGAGGGCAGAGCGCTCATCTGTAGAAATCGGTCATATGAACGCTTCTGGACTTCAATCAGATTAGGAATCTGAATGACCGACGGAATCTTTGAAAAATCAATCCGACGCGGCAGAACACCGTTAACGCCGTTGGGCATTTCGTTATGCTCCTTGCTTTGATTTTAAAGGGCTATGGATCAATGGAGACACATGCACTCTTTGACTCTGATGCATGAGAGGGGCTGAAGGATGCCGAACCCCTTTCACACGCACCTCGGCACCCCTCGCCGTAGTTCTTTTGAATTGAGATGCTACAATCGCCAACACCGGCCTTTAGGGTCTTCAAATTGAAAACACCAGCGACTTGGCCCCGCGCAGCGTGTTCCCCTGGCCCGGAGGGAACTATTTCACTTCTACGGTTGCACCCGCTTCAGTAAACTTCTTCTTAATGTTTTCAGCCTCTTCCTTGGAAACTCCCTCCTTGATCGGCTTGGGAGCCCCATCGACCAGGTCCTTGGCTTCCTTCAGGCCGAGGCTTGTGACCTCACGGACCGCCTTAATAACATTGATCTTGTTAGAGCCGACGGCGGTAAGGACCACGTTAAATTCGGTTTTTTCTTCCGCGGGCGCCGCTGCCGCTCCAGCCCCTGCTGCTCCAGCCACCATCACCGGGGCGGCCGCCGCAGCAGACACTCCCAGCACTTCTTCGAGCTTTTTCACCAGCTCTGAGGCTTCGAGCAGCGTCAACCCCTTGACTTCTTCGACGATTTTGTCAACTTTTTCGGACATCGTTGTATTTATCCTCCTGAAATATCCTGACTTCCCTGAGATCCGGCAAAATGGAAGCCTATAATCTTTGCCGAATCTAGTTAGCGCCGGATGCCTGGAACTTTTGTTCTTTCACAGCCTGTTGAATGACTCGCGCCAGATCGCGGGCCACAGCGGAGATCGCGCTGGCAAGTTGCTGGGCCGGCGCCTTCATGACAAACAATGCTTTGGCGAACAGCTCTTCGCGCGAGGGAAGCGACGCCAGCGACTCCACCTCCGCCAGGGAGACGACTCGTCCCTCCACCACCCCGGCTTTAAAGACCAGGGCAGGATTTTCCTTGGCGTATTCCACCAGGACTTTGGCAAGTGCTACGGGATCAGTCGCCGCCGTATAAGCGAGCGAAGTGGTGCCACGCAGGTCCTGCGCGGTCGGTGCGGTGTCGGTCCCGGCGGCTGCCCGCTCGATCAGGCTGTTCTTCACCACCTTGTACCGCGCGCCGGTCCTGGTAATCTGGCGGCGAAGTTCCGTGTCTTGTGCCACCGTCAAGCCTTCGAACCCTGTCAGAAAGACCGTGCGCGCCTTTTTCAGTTCCTCGTGCAGGTCTTTTGACTGCTGATGTTTTTCTTCCCGCTTCATTGGACTCCTCTTGTCATCATCAAAAATCGCTATGTCGCCTCTACCGAGGCCAGATCGATCGGCACTCCGGGCCCCATAGTCGACGAGACCACAATGTTTTTTACGTAGCGGCCTTTTGCCGTCGCCGGTTTCGCCCTCAGTACGCTCGTGATCAGGGCCTTCGCATTGTCCGCAAGCTTATCGGCGTCAAATGAAACCTTCCCGACCGCACAGTGGATGATCCCGGTCTTGTCTACCCGGAACTCTACCTTGCCGGCCTTCAGTTCGCTGACGGCCTTGGCCACGTCCAGCGTCACCGTACCTGTCTTGGGGTTCGGCATCAGGCCTCGGGGTCCCAGCACTTTTCCCAGCCGTCCGACAGACTTCATCATGTCGGGAGTTGCCACCACCGCGTCAAAGTCCATCCAGCCGCCCTGGATCTTTTGCACCAGGTCCTCGGCGCCCACTTCGTCGGCGCCGGCTTCGCGCGCCTCGCGGACTTTTTCGCCTGAAGCGATCACGATCACACGGGTAGCCTTGCCGAGGCCGTGCGGCAGGACCACTGTCCCACGCACCATCTGGTCGGCATGCTTTGGGTCTACGCCCAGGTTCAACGCAACTTCAACCGATTCATCAAACTTGGCAAAGGCCGCCTTCTTCACCAGCGGCATGGCTTCCTGAAGCACATAGGCGGGCTTGTCCACCATCTTCCTGCTGGCTTCATATTTCTTCCCCACCTTTTTTGTCCTCCTCGTTGCTCCCGTCGGTCTAAGAACCATCGACTCAGGCGACAATCTCCAGCCCCATGCTCCGCGCCGTGCCCTTTACGGTGGCAATAGCTGCCGCCAAGTCTCTCGCGTTCAGGTCCGGCAGCTTCTGCTTGGCGATCTCTTCAACCTGCTTTTCCGAGACCGACCCTACTTTATTCTTGTTGGGTTCTCCAGATCCTTTGGCGATTCCGGCCGCACGCTTCAACAGAACGGATGCAGGCGGGGTTTTGGTGACGAAGCTGAATGTCCGGTCGTGATAGACCGTCAGCACCACGGGAATGATCAGCCCTTCCTGGTCCTTGGAAGAGGTCTTGGCATTAAATGTCTTGCAGAAATCCATGATGTTTACGCCGTGCTGCCCTAGCGCAGGACCAACGGGCGGGGCAGGGGTCGCTTTCCCAGCGGCGATTTGCAACTTCACCATTGCCACCACTCTTTTTGCCATGTTGTTACACCTTCTCCACTTGATAAAAATCCAGCTCCACAGGCGTGGCGCGCCCGAAGATGGTCACCATTACCCGCAGCGTTGAACGGTCGGCGTTGATTTCTTCCACAGCGCCCGTGAAGTCCTTAAACGGCCCGTCGGTGATCTTGATGCTTTCGCCGCGCTCAAACTCGAGCCTGGGCTTGGGATTCTCAGCCGCCACCTCAACCTTATGGACAATGCGGTCAACCTCCTCGACGCTCAGGGGAGTGGGCGTGGGGCCCGAACCTACGAAACCGGTCACCCGGGGCGTTGACCGCACCACGTGCCATGTCACGTCGTTCATCTCCATCTCAACCAGCACGTAGCCGGGATAAAAGAGCTTCGACGTTACGACTTTTTTCCCCTGCTTGATCTCAATCACGTCTTCGGTCGGAACCATGATCTCGCCGAATTTTTCCGCCAGGTTCTCGGCGGCAATCCGGCCCTTCAGCGACTCCGCCACCTTCCTCTCAAACCCCGAGTAGGTATGAATGATGTACCAGTTTTTTTCCATTTTCAGGGCTTCCAATGTTGGTTCCTATAAGGACTTTCCCCAGTTCAGCACATAAGAAACCAAACGGGAGAAAACCTCGTCACAAAGCATGAAGTAAAACCCGAACAGGAAGGTGGTGATGATCACCATAACCGTGGTGCCGTAGACCTCCTGCCTGCCGGGCCAGGTCACCCGCTTCATTTCCGCGCGGACGTCCTTGACGTACGAGCCGATCTTTCCGGCAACCTCTTTGCCAGATGACAGTTCATCTACCATCGCCATATGATCTTTCCCCATCCCGCTTTCGTACCCACGACGCAGAGCCAGATTCCATTCTGGCGTTCGTGGCAGGGGCGGAGGGATTCGAACCCCCATGACCGGTTTTGGAGACCGGCAGATTAGCCGTTGATCTGACGCCCCTCCAAAAGGCAGTGGCGGGTGACGAGCGATAATTGATAAGCCGGTTTCGCCTGCCGCCGCCCTTACTCGTCACTTGTCACTGCCTTTCTCATTTTACTTCTTTATGCGCCCTGTGTTGGCGGCACTTCGGGCAAAACCTCTTAATCTCCACACGGTCCGTGTGCTTCTTCTTGTTCTTGGTTGTCGAGTAATTGCGGTTCTTGCACTCGCTGCACTGTAATGTAATGATATCACGCATGGCTTAACTCACCCGAGGGTTCAATCTTTATTGAATGACATCGGTTACGGAGCCGGCGCCGACGGTATGGCCGCCTTCGCGGATGGCGAACCGCAGCCCCTTCTCCATGGCGATCGGCGTAATCAGCTCGATCTCCATACTTACGTTGTCCCCCGGCATCACCATTTCCGTCCCCTGCGGCAGCGTCGCCACTCCCGTCACGTCCGTCGTCCGGAAATAAAACTGCGGCCGGTATCCCGAGAAAAACGGCGTGTGCCGTCCTCCCTCTTCCTTGGTCAGAATATAGGCCTCTGCCTTGAACTTCGTGTGCGGCGTGATCGATCCCGGCTTCGACAGCACCATGCCGCGCTCCACGTCATCCTTTTCCGTCCCCCGCAGCAGAACGCCGATGTTGTCCCCCGCCTGCCCTTCGTCCAGCAGCTTTTTGAACATCTCCACGCCCGTCACCACCCGCTTGAACGGCTCCGGCCTCAATCCCACAATC
>DASTAW010000049.1 GCA_035712365.1 Terriglobia bacterium | reverse complement strand
CGGTCGCGGGAGGAACTGGTCGAACGGCTCATGGGTTTCATCAACGCCTATAACCAGGAGGCACAACCCTTTCAGTGGACTTATACAGGCGATCCCCTCGCCGCCTGATTAAGTCAATGCAATTTAAGAACGCAACACTAGGCGCCGCAAAAACCCCGCCGCCCCCTCACTGGAAGTTCCTGATCAGCACCACGTCGCTCGACTGCGTCCCGCGGGCGGGTTGGCCGTCGAGCGACCAACCGAACCAGAAAGTCTGACCGGAACTCGTAATGAGTCTATTACCGGGGCACTCTGCATAGTGATCACTCATGCGGTAACCCCAGACGGCGCAGAAGCTCCTGGAAGCGCGCGTCTGGCCGCAGCTTGTCAAACTTTGGATCAACTGCAAGGTCCGCCAAAACCAGGACCTCTCGACGTATGCTTTATCGAGCCAGTGGAACGCCCGGTTCTTTTCCCCGAGTCCCGTGTAAATCATCGCCAACATGAAGGGCGAAACGAAGGTCTGCTTCGACTTGCTCTGGAGTTCAGCAATCATCCTTTCTGCTTTGTCACGCTGTCCCGACACCGCATAAGCATACCCGAGCGAGGCCGCAGGCTCGGCAATAGCATCGCCCACAAGCCAGCGAGCGTGTTTGAATTCTTCGATGGCTTCGGGTGAATGACCCATCTCCAAGTAGACCCACCCGAGGATATCGTGAGAAACCCAATAATTTGGGTCAAGCTGGTTCGACTTTTGCAACTGCTCGATAGCCTGATCATACTGGTGAGCGAAGTAGAGGCTTTGGCCCGTAAACGTATTTAACCCGGGAGAAAGTGGATCCAGTTCCAGCGCCCGGCGGTTCTGCACAAGGCCGTCATGGATGCGTCCGACTGCGACTAAATACCATCCGTATAAGCCGTGTGCCTCAGCGAGATTCGGGTTTAATTCAAGGGCCCGCTGAAACTCCTTTTCCGCGGCCGCCCAGTCCCAGTCATGCCAGAAATAGCTCGCCGCCAGATTGTAATGAGCTTCACCGAGTGAATCGTCGAGCTGAATTGCTTTGAGTTCAGCTTCTTTGGCTTTCGACTCTGCCTCCACTGGGGGGGGCCAGCCAGTCATCAACAGCGTTGTATTCGTATGCCATCCCCGTGTACGCAAGCGCGTAATTGGGATCGGCAGCAACCGCCTTCCGAAAGTAATTGTCAGCCTGCCCGAGCCCTTCCCTAGTGACCATTTGCGCATAGAACATACCTTTCAAATAATCGTCGTAGGCCTCCGGATTGCTGGTCGAACCCCTGACGAGCAAGTGCTTTTCCTCTTCACTCAACCGAAGGCGCATTCCGCCTACGATTTGATGCGATATGTCGTTCTGCACGGCGAGGAGGTCTGATGGTTTGCGGCTGTACTGTTCGCCCCACAGCTCGGAGCCGTCGGCGACATTTGCCAAGTCAGCCTGGATCGTAACGGTACCGTCGCTCTGACGCGCCAGCACGCCCGAGAGAACTACCCCTACATTCAGCTCTCGTCCCACCTTTTGCGGGTCCACATCCTTGCCTTTGAAGCGCGCTACGGTGCTCCAGGCCATCACGCGGAGGTTCGGAACCTGGGACAGGCTTGCAATGATGCTTTCGGCGATGCCATCGCTCAGGTACTCGTCACTGGGGTTCTTCGACGCGTTGGCAAAAGGCAACACGGCGATAGAATGAATGGCCTGCACCTTAGGGTGAACGAAAACCCAGACCAAAACTCCGGCGACAATAGAGGCGAGCGCGAGAATTGGCAGCCACGAGGCCATCCTCGACCGTGCGGGCCAGAAAGAAGGTGCTGCCACCGGAGGCGCAATCGCAGCATCGGGTTGCAAGCCTTGCGGCGGGGTCACATGGCTTGAACTCGTGTCACGTTTCAGGCGCTTGAGGTCGGCGCGGATTTCGGAGGCGTTCTGGCAGCGCAGGTCGCGATCTTTTTCCAGGCACTTGGCGATGATCTCTTCGAGCTTCGGCGGAAGATTCAAGTTTAGGCGGGTGACCGGCCCCGGATCTTCGGCAAGTATCTTGTGGAAAATCACCGCCGTGGTTTCGCCGCTGAACGCCTGGCGGCCCGTAGCCATCTCATAGAGCACCGCGCCGAAGCTGAACAGGTCCGTGCGGGCGTCAAGAGCTTCGCCTCGCGCCTGCTCCGGGCTCATGTAAGCCACCGTGCCCACCGTGGCGCCGGGGCTGGTGAGATGCTCGCGATCCAGGGTGGCCGTGGGTGCCTCTGCGGGTGATTCCGGTAGGGGCGCCCCTTGTGGGCGCCCTTGGGCGGGCGCAAGGCCCGCCCCTACAGTCAATTTTGCCAAACCGAAATCCAGAATCTTGGCCTGGCCGCGGCTGGTAACAAAAATATTCGCCGGCTTGATGTCGCGGTGCACGATCCCTTTCTGGTGCGCGGCATCGAGCGCGTCGGCAATCTCGATCGCCAGGTCAAGCGTCTGGCCAATCTGTAGGGGCGGCCCTTGTGGCCGCCCTTGGGCAGGCACGAGGCCTGCCCCTACCGCCAATCGGTCCTTCAGCGTCTGGCCTTCCAGCAGCTCCATGGCGATGAACGGCTGGCCTTCGTGCTCGCCCACTTCGTAAATCGTGCAGATGTTGGGGTGGTTCAACGCCGCGGCGCGCGCCTCGCGCTGGAAGCGCTCGAAAGCAGTGGGGTTGGATTGTAGCGGCGGCTTTACGCCGCCATGTGGCGATCCCGCCCTAGCGGGATCGCCGCTACCCGTCGGTGGCATCGCAATCTCGCCGCTACGTGCCGACGCATCAAAGGGCAAAAACTTGAGCGCCACAAACCGCCCCAGCGTGGTGTCTTCGGCCTTATAAACGACACCCATCCCTCCGCCGACGAGCTTTTCGAGCACACGATAATGGGAAACCTTCTCGTTCATCACTGGAAATTTCTGATCAGCACCACGTCGCTTGACTCGCTGCCGCGGGCGAGCGCCAGATCGCCCCTAGGCGACCAGGCGAAACTGAAAATTCGGCCGGAGGTCAAATGCGTTGCCTGTTTCGGCGGCCCGCCTGCGAGCGGCTGGGCCCAGAGGTTGGACACGCCATTCACATTGCCAACGTAACCAATAGCACGGCTATCGGGAGTCCATTGAATGTGCGCGCCCCTGCCCAGTAGCTGGGCGCCCTCGAGTACGCTGAACTTCCTGGCGGCCGGCCCGCCGCTGGACGGTAACACTGCAATCTCCGGCTGGCCGCCTTCCGGCGCGACGCAGGCGATCCACTTACCATCGGGTGAGATCGAAGGCTGGCCGCAAGGTTGGCCTGTGATCTTCCCGCCTTTGCCCCCCTGGATCGGCACGCGCCAAAGCTCAGGACTGCCATGGCCAAACGATGTGAAGATGACCCATTTGCCATCGGGTGAGCAAGCCGGTGTCTCGTCAAAGCTGCCATGGGTGAGCTGAGTGAGGCCCGTGCCGTCGCGATTGATCCGCCAAAGATTCACGCCGCCCTGGCGGTCCGAATCGAAGACAATGTAATGGCCCGCGGGGCAGACAGAAAAATAGATGTCGTTTGCCCCTTGTGGATTGGTCAGGTTTTCCGGCTGGCTGCCGTCTGCGTTGACGCTCCAAACGCCGATCGAGCCGCTGTCCGCCGACGAGTAAAAAATCTGGTTGCCGGGTGGCCAGTTCACTACCGTCAGGCCTTCAGTGCCCTGTGCGCTTCGAGTAATCTGTCGCGGCTGGCTGGGGTTTTCCCTGGACACAATCCAGAGGTTGGAGTCCGTTTGCGACTGAACGACGCTCAGCGTTTTTCCGTTCGCCGTCAATGTGGGCATATTGTAAAAGTTCAAGTCATGCGTGACTCTGCGCGCCGTACCGGAAGGGTACGAAACCTGCCAAAGCTGCGATTGGAATATTTGGCTCTGCTCTGCCGAGACAACCATCAGGCCGCTGCCGTCCGGCAGCCAGGCCAGCGGGCCCCAAAAGGCAGCAGTGCGCGCCACAGACGCTTGTTTACCGCCGCGGGCGCTCACCGCCATCAGCGAACAAGAGTAGGAGCCAGCAAAGGATTGCGAAGGAAGCGCAATGACGTCGCCATCGGGGGACCAGCCAGGATAAGGCTCAAACTCCTCCTGCGGCCTCTTTCCGGAAGCAATGTCGTGTTGCTCGCTCCCGTCGGAGTTCGCCACGACTAATGTAGTTTCGCCAGTGGCCAGGTTATTGCGCACAAAGGCGATTCGTTTTCCGCCGGGGGAAAAAGCAACCCTGCCGCGAACGTTCTCAACAATCTTTTTCGAATTGCCACCCAGCGAGGGGAGACGATAGACATCCCCGGAGGAAGCGGCGGGCGCGGACGAGTTGTAGTAGATAAAGTTTCCATCCGGCGAGAAGGTTACACCTGAATACTGGGCTGCCGCCGTGGAAAGAATCGGCGCATCGCTGCCCGTTGCTGTCTGGCGCAGCCAGATTTTCTGCTGGCCCGGCGCGCCCCGCACATAAGCCACGTAACGGCCGTCGGGCGAAATGGCTGCGGCTTGGACGTCACCAAAATTCGTCAGCCGCTCGATTTTCCCCACCTGGAAAGTCGCTGGCGGCTTGCGATAGAAAGCGAAGAACCAGACGGCGCCAGCGGCAATGACGATGGCCGCCGCGAACGTTGCCAGAAGACCCTTCTTGTGCCGCCGGGCCATCGCCGCGATGATCTGTGTGTCGGAGCTGTCGTGCCCGGCAGTTGTGACACGGGCACTTTGCCCGTGTTCTTCGGCCCCTGCGGCAGTTGTGGCACGGGCGCTTTGCCCGTGTTCATTGGAAGCACGGGCGGGAGCGCCCGTGCCACGCTGGGAACTCGTGTCGCGCTTCAGGCGCTTGAGGTCGGCACGGATGTCGGCGGCGTGCTGGTAACGCAGCTCGCAGTCTTTCTCCAGGCACTTGGTGATGATTCGATCCAGCTCAGGCGGCAGGTCCGGGTCGAGCCGAGTGACCGGCGCTGGATCTTCGGCAAGAATCTTGTGAAAAATCACCGCCGTGGTTTCGCCGCTGAACGCCTGGTGGCCGGTAGCC